>USCV01000001.1 GCA_900553225.1 uncultured Clostridium sp.
ACATAAAAATATTCAAATATATTTAATAATAAATAATAGGAGGTAAAAATTTGAAAAAAATAGTATTAGGAGTAATAGCACTTAGCATATTACATTCGATTTTATTTTATGCACAAGATTTTGGAGTATCTGTTGTACTATTTACAATATGTGCGATGATACTAATAATATATTCATTAACGAGTAAAAACAAAGTAAAAAACTCAAAAGCATTTTTACTTAGTATTCCAATTACGGCAATTAGTTTAACATATGCAATATTTAATAATATATTTTTCAATATACTTAATGTATTTGTTATAATTGGACTTACATGTATTATGATTATATGGGCAATTTGTGGAGAATTTAATATAAAAAATATTATAGTAAATACAATTTTAATAATATTTAGACCATTCGGTTTTATAGCTGAAGCAGTAAGAGTAATATCTGAAAATGTTTTTAAAAGAAAACAACCAAAAAATGGAGAAAGCGTAAAAGAAAAAATAACAGAAACGAAAGTATTTAAACAAATTTTAACAGGTTTATTAATATCAATTCCATTACTTATTATTATTTTAGCACTATTAATTTCAGCAGATACAGTTTTTGCACAGATATTAGAACCAATTAGAAAAATTATTATGAGTATTTTTTCGTTTAAATTTTGGACTTCGTTATATTTTAGAATACTTGTATTTTCTTGCGTATGTATCTATTTTATGGCTTTTATATGCAATATTCTTAAATTCGATACAGAGCCAAATAAAAATATACAAACCAAAGGAATAAGAATGGAAAATATCACAGTAAATACAGTTTTAACTGTCCTTAACATTGTATATTTATTGTTTTCAATCATTCAATTTACATATTTATTTATGCAAATTGGAGCAAAAGAAAATTTGGATTATGCAATATATGCAAGAAGAGGATTTTTCCAATTAATGATTGTTACAATTATTAACTTTGTAATTATATTACTTACAAATGCAAATAAAAGAGAAACAACAAAATTTGTAAGTATTTATACTAAAATAATGAATCTATTTTTAATAATATTTACTGGAATTATGATATGTTCTTCATTCTTAAGAATGTATTTATATGAACAAGAATATGGCTATACATTTTTAAGATTAATGGTATATTTTATACTAGCAACAGAGTTTATGCTTATAATTCCAACAATTGCGTACATTTTTAGCAAAAAAGTAAAATTATTAAAATCTTATATAGTAATTATTAGTATAATGTATGCATTAGTTAATTTTACAAATGTAGATAAGACAATTGCAAAAAAGAATGTAGATAAATATATAACAGACACTAAAATGGGCAGTAGTGAAATGGAGGCTGAAATAGACTTTAAATATTTGAAAAAGCTATCTATTGACGCAATTCCTGATATAATAAGACTTTATGAGAACACTGAAGATGTAAACTTAAAATCAAACATTAGAATGTATTTAAATAAAAAATATAATAAGGAAGTTGACTGTGCAGACAGAAGTAATTTTCAAGAATTCAATTACCAAAGAGAAAATGCAAAAAATAAATTAAAAATTTGGCATTATAAAAATATATAAAGAAGAGTAAATGATAAAATTTTTATTAAATAGGCAAAGAGAGAATGTTTATTACAAATAGGCATTTGAACTTTGCTTATTTTTTATATTAGTAAAAGTGAAGGCAAGGAAAATATTGGAATATTTTGATTAATTTGTAAGTATTAGAAATTAATTTATAACAAAATAAATAAATAAAAATAAAAATGTCAAGTTATACTTGACAGTAATACATATAAATCATTATAATAAGACATGAATAGTTAATATATGATATTATATAAATATATGGATGGCTATAAATTAGAATTCAAAACAAAAACATTAGATTTCATTTATTGAATCAAGAAGATAGATGAAGCTGAACTATCTTAGTTTGCAAGAGTTCACAAGTATTATTGATATTATAGAGTAGTAAATATAAACATTAATACTAAAGTAACTAAAGCATACAAGTTGTTATAAAAAAACTTCTTACGGTTCTGATTAAAGGTGTCCATTTATATAAACTAGAATGCGGTAAAAGAATAAATAAAACAGAACACACAAATTCACAAAAAATAAAAAGGGGGTTTTCTGTTTTGAATAGATTAAATTTGGCAACCAAAGAAGATATTTTTAAATTTGACAGCGGTGTAGTAGAAAAAAGACAACGCAAAACTGAAATCAATGTACTTAATATAATTAATAAAATGAGTAATGAAGAGTTGACTGAATATAGAAAAAGAAATAAAGAACATAATGAAAGAATACAAAAAAGAACGATTAGAAACTTTATTAGTGCTGCAATAAAAAGAGTTATTGATATAATTGCAGGATTAGTAGGTACAATTTTATTGGTTCCAATTACGATTGTTGTTTGGAGTATAGAAAAAATAAATAAGGAAAAAGGGCCTTTATTTTATGATCAACTAAGAATTGGTAAGAATGGAGAAATATTTAAAATATATAAATTTAGAAGTATGGTTGTTGGAGCAGACGATATTTTAGAGAAATACTTAGAAACTCATCCTAAAGAAGCAGAAGAGTATGCAAAAAACAAAAAGCTAAAAAATGATCCTAGAATAACAAAAACTGGAGCATTTTTAAGAAAGACTTCTTTAGATGAATGGCCACAATTTCTTGCTATTTTAACATCTAAAATGTCATTAGTTGGTCCTAGACCATATCTTCCAAAAGAAAAAGAAGATATGGGAGAGTATTATAAGTACATAATAAATGTAAAGCCTGGATTAACTGGACCATGGCAAATTGCAGGTCGTTCAAATCTTATATTTGAAGATAGATTAAAATTAGATGAAGAATATGCAAGCAGATGTGGAAATAAAAGAGATATAGTAATAATATTAAAAACATTTAAAAAAGTATTTGAAAAAGAAGGAGCAATATAATTGAAAAACGTAAAGATAATAGTAGCATCTCATAAAGAATATCAGATGCCAAAAGATGATATGTATTTGCCAGTACAAGTTGGGGCTGAAGGAAAACAAATTATAAAAGGCTATAAACAAGACAATCAAGGAGAAAATATTTCTATAAAGAATCCATATTTTTGTGAATTAACAGGTTTATACTGGGCTTGGAAAAATTTAGATGCAGATTATATTGGACTTGTTCATTATAGAAGATATTTTGCAATTAAAAGTAAGAAAGTAAAGACTGAAAATGAAAGATTTAATATTGTTTTAGAAAAAAATGAGGTAAATGAAATTTTAAAAAATACAGATGTAATTTTACCAAAACAGAGAAATTATTATATAGAAAACTTGTATAATCATTATAAACACACAATGTATATTGAACCATTAGATGAAACTAAAAAAATAATCGAAAAAAAATATCCGGATTATTTAATAGAATTTGAAAAGTTACATACAAGAAAAAAAGCACATATGTTTAATATGTTCATAATGAAAAAAGAAATATTAAATCAGTATTGTACTTGGCTTTTCGATATTTTATTTGAATTGGAAAAGAAAGTAGATAGTTCAAAATATGATAACTTTCATAGTAGATTTTACGGAAGAATTTCTGAACTATTATTAGATGTTTGGATTAATACAAACAAAATAAAATATGAAGAAGTAAAAGTTATAGATATGCAAAATGTAAACTGGTGGAAAAAGGGCTTTTCTTTTTTAAAGGCAAAATTTACAGGCAAAAAGTATGAAAAGAGTTTTTAGAAAGAAGAAAACTATTAAGTATATTATATATTTATTTTATAGACTTCAAATGTGTAAACAGTAACTATAAAAAATTGAAAGTTGGAGTGGAAAAACCTAGGAAGTTTCTACTTCAACTTTTATATTATTCAATAAAGTGATAATTGTTTATATTCAATAATAAAATTCTAATTTTTAAATGTTTTAGTTTTTTAAACAATAAAAATTAAAAAAAATGAAAAATGTATTGAAAAAAATGTATTTTAATAGTATAGTATGAAAAGTATAGTCTGAAAATGTTCATATATAATTTTTGATATACAAATTAAAAGAAAGGAACTATGTAAGGAAAAATTACATAGGTAAGCAAATGGGAAAACATAGTATAGAAAACAAAAGAAATGAAAGAGTAAAAACTACAAAGAAAAAAAGTGGGTTCTTAAAATTTTTAAAAGTATTAGGAATTATTATTCTAATTCTAATATTAATTCTAGTTGGAGTTGGAATTGGAGGATATATATATATAAACAACAGATTAGGAACAATGAATTATGTTCATATAAATAAAGATGATATAGAAATAAATGAGGGTGTAGAAGAGTCACTAAATGGCTATAGAACAATAGCACTTTTTGGTGTGGATAGCAGAGAAGAACAATTAGAAAAGGGAACAAGAAGTGACTGTATAATGCTTGCTGTAATAGATCAAAAAAATAAAAAAGTTAATTTAGTTTCCGTATACAGAGATACGTATTTACAAATTCCAGGAAGAGGATTAGATAAAGTAACACATGCATATGCGTACGGTGGACCGGCATTATCATTAAGTACATTAAATTCAAATTTAGATTTAAATATTACAGAATTTGCTACGGTAAACTTTGATTCTCTAGTAGATATTGTAAATGCAGTAGGTGGAATAAAAATAAATATATCATCAGAAGAAAAAAAATATATAAATGATTATATAGATGCAACATCACAAATTGTAGGAAAATCATCATCACATATATCACAAGCAGGAACACAGACATTAGATGGTGTACAGGCTGTTGCATATTCAAGAATTAGATATACTGCAGGTGGAGATTACAAAAGAACAGAAAGAATGAGAACAGTATTAATGGCAATAGCTGATAAAGCAAAAACAATGAATGTTTCGCAATTAAACAATCTAGCAAATATAATATTACCAAAAGTTTATACAAACATAAAATCAGATGAGTTATTATCTCTTCTACCACAAGCTGCAACATATTCATTCTCAGATAGTATAGGCTGGCCTTATGAAACTAAAGGCATAACTTTAGACAGATGGTATGGAGTTCCTGTAACACTACAGGAAAATGTAAAGAAATTACATAAAGAAGTGTTTGGACAAACAGATTATGAAGTTTCAAATAAAGTAAAGACAATCAGTGAATCAATAGTAAAGAAGACAGGATACAAATAAAACTGGAATATATAAATTCAGAAGTATGGTGCAGAATGCTGAAGATATGATTGCTGAATTTACAGAGGAACAAAAAAAGAATTTAGAGAAAAGTACAAACTCCAAGACGATCCTAGAGTTACTAAGATTGGAAAAATTTTTAGAAAAACATCATTAGATGAATTACCACAAATTTTAAACATATTGAAAGGCGATTTATCAATTATCGGACCTCGACTAGTAATAAAAAGGAAATTTGAAAAAAGAATTGATCCAAGCAAATATGATAGTTTCCATGCTAGGCATTTAGGAAGAATAAGCGAAAAACTTTTAGATGTGTGGATTAATACAAAAGGATATAATTATAAAGAAGTTAAGTTTATGAGCATTCAGAAAGTAAATTGGTGGAAAAAAAGATGTCTTTTTTGATGTAAAAAGTTACAGAAAAAAATATGAGAAGAGTTTTTAAAGGGGAAAATTATGGAAAATACCAATAAATCTATGCATAAATTAAAAAATGAAAAGTTAATAGAATTATCAATGAAAGATATAAAAATTATACAAAGTTGTATTCTGAATATGATAAAAGAATTAGATGAAATATTTAAGAAAAACAATATAACTTATTATTTAGGGGGTGGAAGTGCTTTAGGAGCTATTAGACATCAAGGTTTTATTCCATGGGATGAAGATATGGATATTAATATGACTAGAAAAGATTGTGAAAAATTAATTGAAATATATAAAAATACTCCAGAATTTAATAAAAAGTATTATATATGTGAAAACTCCTATGACAATGAATTTGATGTTAACTTCTTAAGAATAAAACTAAAAGGTACATCATTTAAAGAATATTTATACGAGGATTATAGCAAAGATGGGGTATTTATTGATATTTTTCCTGTTGAAAATATGTTTGATAATCTGATTATAAGGAATTTACATGGAATATTAATAACAGCAATGCTTTTTGTAACATCTTGCGTACGCATTTACAAGAAAAAGACAAAATATTTGAGTTTTAAAGGCAATAAGAAATATACTAAGACAATAAAAATCAAAGCATTTATAGGAAAAATATTTTCTATAATAAATTTTAATACCTGGTTAAGAATTTCTAAAAATATAATGTCAATGTGTAAAAATGAAAATTCTAAATATATATCTGTTCCAACAGGAAAAAAACATTTTTGGGGAGAAATGTATGAACGAAAGGATATATTGCCAACTAAATATGAAATATTTGAAAATATAAAATTGCCTGTTGCCCAAAATAATGATAAATATATGACTAATATGTTTGGAGATTATATGAAAATCCCAAGACCGGAAGATAGAGAGAAGCATTTTATTTGTGAATGGAAAATTGGAGGAATAAGAGATGAGTAAAATATTAACGATTTCAGTTGCAGCATATAATGTTGAAAACTATATATCAAATACATTAGAATCTTTATTAGTAGACGATATAGATGATATTGAAATTTTAGTTGAAGATGATGGCGGAATAGATAATACTGCTAATATAGTAAAGGAATATGAAGAAAAATATCCTAATGTAGTAAAACTAATACATAAAGAAAATGGAGGATATGGCTCAACGATAAACAAAAGTTTAGAAATTGCTACGGGAAAATACTTTAAGCAATTAGATGGTGATGATTGGTATGATTCTAATAATTTTAAAAAGTTTTTAGAATTATTAAGAAATATCGATACAGATGTTGTTTACACACCATACAAAGAGTTTTATGAAAACAAAAAAAAATATATATTAAAAGATTTTTTTAGTAATAAATTCGAAAAAGAATATGACATAGAAGATATAATATTAGAAGCAACTCATCATTTAAATATGTATACAGTTTGTTATAAAACAGAAATTCTAAAAAAAAGCAAATTGAAACTATTAGAAAAGTGTTTTTATACAGATACTCAATATGCAATGTATCCAATAGCTTCTGCTAATACTATATATATAACTCATTACCCTATATATGTATATAGATTAGGAAATGAAGGACAAAGTGTAAGCTTAAATGGTGCTATTAAGCATTATCAGGATCATATAAAAGTCTCGAAAGATATAATTAATTTTTATAATGATAATAAATTTAGTGAAAATAAAAGAAAATATTTATTGAATTATGCTGCAAGTCATGTTGCTAATACAATTTCTGGATTTTATATGGTATTGGAAACTGATAAACAAAATCTAAAACAAATAAAAGAGTTTAAAGATTATGTACTACAAAATAACAAAGATATTTATAACGAGTTATCTAGCAAAAGTAAAATAGTAAAAATTCTTGGAAAAACAAACTACAATTATATTGTATATGTGATTATATCTAAATTAAAGAGAAACAAAATGAAAAATAAATATAAATAATTTACTTAGAAAGAAAGGGGAGTACAATATAAAAGAATATTGTACAAAATTATTAATGAATATAGCAATAATATTTGCAGGTGGTACAGGAAAAAGAATGAAAACAAACGGTACACCAAAACAGTTTCTAGAAATAGACGAAGTTCCAATAATTATACATACATTAAATATATTTGAAAATGCAAAAAGCATAGATGCAATTGTAATAGCGTGTATAAGTTCGCATATTGAATATTTAAGAAAAATTGTAAAAAAGTTTGAAATCTCTAAAGTAAAATTAATTGTAAAAGGTGGAAAAACTGGACAAGAATCAATTATAAATGGACTAAAGGCAGCAGAAAAGATAAAAGAAGGTGATAAAGATATAGTTCTAATACATGATGGAGTTAGACCTATAATTGACGAAAAATTAATTGACAGTAATATTGAAAATGTAAAAAAGTATGGTACTTCAATAAGTTGCTTAAAGCAAAGAGAAACAACAGCTATTTCAGTATGTCACGATAAAATTGAAAAAATAACTGATAGAGAAAACACTTATATAGCAAGGGCTCCACAAACGTTTTATTTAAAAGATATTTTAGATGCAGAAGAAAAGTCAATGAAAAATAATGATTTAAACTGCATTGATTCATGTAGTGTAATGATGAAATACGGAAAGTATAAACAACCACATATTACTGAATGTTTAAATGACAACATAAAGATTACAACTCCAGAAGATTATTATATAGCTCAAGCTTTGCTTAAACAAAGGAAAAATAAGGAAGTATGGGGGATCTAAGATGAATTCTATTTTAAAGCAGGACTTAGAAGAAATAATTCATACATCAATTATTGATTGGAATAAATTACAAGATAAATCAATTTTAGTAACTGGTGCAACCGGACTTATTGGTTCTATCTTAGTAAAATCGCTTTTATTAAAGAATAAACAAGATAATTTAAATTCAAAAGTGTTTTTAGTTGTTAGAAATCTAGATGAGGCAAATGAGATTTTTGAAAATGAAGATAGTATAAACTATATAGTTTCAGATATTAAAGATTATGAGCCTAAAGCTCTAAATATAGATTACATAATACATGGTGCTTCACCAACTAAATCTAGATTTTTTATTGAAAAACCAGTAGAGACAATGGATATTTCAATAATTGGGACTAAAAAAATTTTAGAACAAGCTAAAATATGTAATGTTAAATCTATGGTATATTTATCATCTATGGAAATGTATGGAGTTTTAAACTCTAATGATGTACAAGAAGACGTACAAGGATTTATAGATCCTTTAAACATTAGAAGCTCTTATTCCCAGAGTAAAAGAATATGCGAGTTATACAGTTATAGCTATTATGATGAATATAATGTACCAGTAAAAATTGCTAGAATAGCTCAAACGTTTGGTGCGGGAATAAGCAGTAAAGAAAGTAGAGTATTTAAGGCATTTGCAGATTCAATATTAAAACAACAAGACATAATTTTAAAATCAGAAGGTTCTTCGTCAATCAATTTTTCATATACAACTGATACAGTTATAGGAATACTGTGTATATTATTAAATGGAAAAAATGGTGAAGCATATAATTTGGTATCTAATGCAACTAATATGACAATTTTAGATAGTGCAAAGTGGTTAGCACAAAAGTATGGGAAAGGGTTAGTTAATGTGAAAATACAAATATCAAAAAAGAATTTTGGTTTTGCTCCCAATAATAATATGATACTAAATAATAAAAAAATCAAATCTATAGGCTGGAGACCTAAATATGATTTAAAACAAGGCTATGATAGATTGTTAAAATATTTGGAAGAGGAGGAGAATAATTAAAAAATGATAAAGAAATTAAAAAGTTTTGTTTTAAATAATTTTTTGATATTGTTTACAATATATTATTGTACTCTTTTTCTTGATACCTCTTCGTTAGAAATAGATTATCCTCCTATAGAGATAATTTCTAAGATTATAAGGTATGCAATATATATACTTTTATTTATAAGACTAATTTCCATTTTACCTTGTTATAAGGAAGATATAAGTAAAGCTAAGTGGAAAGAAAAGCCTATATTTGTAAAATTTATTTATTTTTTAATAATTATAATGATGATAAGTTTAACAATAAATTTTATTACGACTAAAAATAAAAGGATGTTATTTCTAATGCTTCTTTTAATGTCATCATATAAGACAGATTATAGAAAAATTATAAAATCTACAATGAATTTACAAATAATTTTAACAAGCATTTTAGTTTTATTATCTATATTGGGAATAACACAGAATTATATAGTACCAAGAGGAAAAATTTCAAGATATTCATTAGGATTTGTATATACAACTAATTTAGCTCAGATGATTGCCTTCTCATCGATACTATATTTATATAATCAAGGAAGTAAAATAAAAATTAGAGAATTATTTATAATGCAATTAATTAACGCGTTCGCGTATTTTATAACTGACTCAAGAACAGAATTTATAATGCTTCAAGTAGTTATAGGACTAGCAATAATGTGGAAGGCATTAAAAAGAATAGATAAGGAAAAAATATTAAAAAATGCTAAAAAAGTATATTCGTATATATTTTCTAGAAGTTTTATTATATATCCTATAATAAGTCTTATTATAGTTATGTGTTATCCATCAGGAGGCATATGGAACAATATTAATTCGGCACTTTCAAATAGATTAAAACAAACTTATGATAATATTGAATATTATGGGATAAGGCCATTTGGCGATGATGTAGAACTATTAGGATTAGGATTAAAAGAAAAAATAAAATATGGTAGTTATAAAAGTAATTATATAGATAATGAGTATATCCAGATGGTGTTTAAAGAGGGCTATATTTTTGCTATATGTTTTATTATACTAATAAATGTATTATTAATTATATTATATAAGAGAAAAAAATATAAAGATGTTATGCTATGTAGCTTATATTTATTATTTGGCTTATTAAACCCAAGAATTGTAAATATATTATATTGCCCAATACTTTTTATGATAATTCCAGAGGTTATAGAGTATTGTAAAACAAGTGAAATAAATGTAAACGAAGAAATTTATTGATAAAAGTTCAAATATTATGAAATTGCTTAAAGAACCATTGGAGTATTAATTGATTCTTGAGATATAGATTTATATTTGACTTATTAGACAAAGCAA
The DNA here is from genome assembly GCA_900553225.1 of uncultured Clostridium sp. Lineage (GTDB taxonomy): Bacteria > Bacillota > Clostridia > TANB77 > CAG-508 > CAG-492. Next base: position 10,707 of record USCV01000001.1, read on the forward strand.
AATAGAGGAGAAATATGATGAAAAATGAAGCATTTATGCCTGTTAAATGTTCAGAAAAAATAGTAGAATAGTATATTTTGATATTTTAAATATTTTGTCCATTGTTGCTGTTATTGCATTACATTGCAATGGAATTGTTCATAATTTTTCAATAAAGTATGTGACCGCATGGTCGACAAGTTTAATAGTGGAATGTATATTTTACTGGGCAGTACCTGTATTTTTAATGCTATCCGGTGCTAACTTGATGAAATATAGAGAAAGATATAGCACAGTGGACTATTTTAAAAAAAGATTTATTAAAATAGTCATTCCATTTATATTTTGGGCTAGCGTAATGTTAATATGGAAAAAGTGCACTGGACAGTTAAAAATAGATAATATGTCTGTAAAAACATTATTAAATATATTCTTTTCAAACAAGGAAGAAAATACATATTATTTTATTTTTTTAATATTAGGTATATATATAACAATCCCTACATTATCTATATTAGCCAAGGAAGAGTATAGAACTATTTGCTGGTATACTGTTTATGGAATCTTTATAACACAATCAGTCTTGCCGATTGTGTTGAAATTGCTTGGAATAAATTATAATAATTTATTATCTATTCAAATTGGTGGATATATAATATTTGTCTTATTAGGGTATTTACTATCAACTCAAAATTTAACTAAAAAACAAAGAATAGAATTATATTGTTTGGCAATATTATCCATTTTTTTTAGATATAGTATGACATACTTTTGGACTCTATCTTCAAATAAATTAAATAAAACCCTATTTGGTTACACCCAATTTCATTCTGTATTGTTAGCGACCGGAGTATTTGTGTTTATTAAAAATATTAGATTCAATTATATAATAACTAACGATAAAATTAAAAAAATAATTTCTGATATTGCTGGATGTAGCTTTGGAATATATTTAATACATATGATTGTTAAATACTATGAAATATTGATATTTAATATTAATATTTACTCATGGCAATGGAGGACACTTGGAATAATAACTACATATTTAATTTCTTTAGCAATTGTATATGTATTAAAGAAAATACCAATAGTCAGAAAAATTGTTCCATAAGACACTGACAATAAAAATAGATGAATTGATTGACAATTGGACTTAAACTATAAATAAAAATTCACCACCAAAATAAAACATGGACATTCACTATAATAATATTAATTTCATAAATTATTACGAGGTGATAATTTAATGAACAATGAAGAACTAAACGAAATGTTACATGAATTAGACAATATTCCTTATCCAGAAGTAAAATATGTAGTAAAAAATTCAAATTATGCTAATATGCTTTATGATGATATGTCAGGAGAACTTGGAGAACTTTCTGCTGTTACACAATATGTATATGAACATATGGATTTATCAGATTTTAATGTTATTAGTGGAATCATGATACAAATTGCAATTCAAGAAATGAAGCATTTGAATTTTGTTGGGGATCTAATAAAAAGGTTAGGAAAAACGCCATATTTTATTGGTAGTAAAGGAAATTGTTGGACTACTGAAAATGTAAAATATAAATTTACGAATTTAGTACATATGATGGAATACAATATTGAAACTGAAAAAGCAGCAATTGAAGGTTATTCTAAGGCAATCTATTGTACTAGAAATCAAGATATACGTAAACTATTTCAAAGAATCATATTAGATGAAAAAAATCATATAAAGATTTTTAAAAAAATTATTGAAATGCAAAAAAATGTTTAAAAAGAATAAAAATATCTCTTCCTAAATAGAATAAATTATAAGGAGGGGATTTTATTTTGGATAAAAAAGAAGTTAGAAATTGGCAAATAGATGTAACTATTTTTAGTATTATTTTGCTATTTGTTTTATTATAGTTTTTTTCTATACAAATACAGGAATTATTGGAACTAATTACTAATGAATATGGAATAATACAAAAGTAATACATAAAAATATTAAGTAAATTTGATATAAAAACATTTTAATTTATGATATAATGTGAAAAAAACAAAGGAGAGTTTTAATATGTTAAATATAGGTTGTCATTTATCTGCCTCAAAAGGTTTTAAAAACATGGGAGAAGAATCATTAAAAATAAAGGCTAATACTTTTCAGTTTTTTACCAGAAATCCAAGAGGCGGAAAAGCAAAGGAAATTAAACAAGATGATGTAGATAGTTTATTAAAAATAATGAAAGATAATAATTTTGCACCAATTTTAGCTCATGCACCATATACACTAAACTTATGCTCAGGAGATGAAAAAATAAGAGAATTTGCTAAAAACACAATGGCAGATGATTTAAAAAGAATGGAATATGTACCTGGAAATATGTATAATTTTCATCCAGGTAGCCATGTTGGACAAGGCGTAGAAGTTGGAATTGAATTTATTGCAGAAGCTTTAAACGAAGTTCTAAGTAAAGAACAAACAACAACAGTATTACTTGAAACAATGGCAGGAAAAGGAAGCGAAATTGGAAGAAACTTTGAAGAACTAAAACAAATAATAGACAAAGTAACTGTAAAAGAAAAACTAGGGGTTTGCCTAGATACATGCCATGTTAATGATGCAGGATATGATATTATAAATAATTTGGATGGTGTATTAAAAGAATTTGATGAAATTATAGGATTAGATAGACTAAAGGCAATTCATATTAATGATAGTATGAATCCAATTGGAAGCCATAAAGATAGACATCAAAAAATTGGCAAAGGAACTATTGGACTAGATGCTTTAGGAAGAATTATTAATCATCCAAAACTAAGAAAATTACCATTTTACTTAGAAACTCCACAAGAAGATATTATGGGATATGCAAAAGAAATAGAATTATTAAGAAATTTATATATTAACTAATAACGCAAATTATATAAAGGCACCTTTTAATAGCTTTTTAATAAAATAAAAGCATGGAGGTGCTTTTAAAATGCAAGTAAAAGAGTATGATAAAGCAAAAGCAATAGAATATGCTAAAAAGTGGGCATATTCAAGAAACACTAAGTTTTATGATTATGAAAACTTGGGTGGAGATTGTACAAATTTTATATCACAATGTATTTACGCAGGTACAAATACCATGAATTATAGCAATATAAATGGTTGGTATTACAATAATGCAAATGCAAAATCACCATCGTGGACTGGCGTAGAATTTTTATATAAATTTTTAACTACAAATAAAACTGTAGGCCCATTTGGAAATGAAGTTAATAGAATTGAAATTGACAATGGAGATATAGTACAATTATCTTTTGATGGAATAAAATTTGCGCATTCTTTATTTATAGTTAATCGTATAAATGATAAAATTTTTGTTGCAACACATACATTCGATGCTTTTAATAGAGACTTAGACACATATCATTATTCAAAACTAAGATATATAAAAATAAAAGGTTATAGAGATTGGTAAAAAAATTATTAAATATATAAAACTTAATAATACAAGTAAATACTTTTAAATTTTTATTGACAAACCAGTTATTAATAGTATAATAAGAATAATTGAATTTGATTATGTTTTAAAAAGAAACCAGTAGTAAGTCTATAGTTATAAAAGAGAAATAGTGGAAGGTGCAAACTATTAGGTGTAGATTTATGAATTACAATTCTTATATAGTAATTAACGTTAGCAACGAACAGCTAAATTTTGAGGCAATACTGCTTGAAAGTATTGTGAATAAAGGTGGTACCACGAGTTAAATCGTCCTTTAACAGGGATTATTTAGCTCTTTTTTTATAAAAACAGATAGGGGGAAAATATATGACATTATTTGAAGATTTAAAATGGAGAGGATTAATTAAAGATATTTCAAGTCCAGAATTAGAAAAAAAGCTAAATGAAGGTGGTATGAGCTTTTATATTGGTACAGATCCAACTGCAGATAGTTTACATGTAGGACATTTATCAAGTTTCTTAATATCTAAAAGATTAAAAGATGCAGGACATCATCCAATATTATTAGTTGGTGGTGCTACAGGAATGATTGGAGATCCAAGACCAACATCTGAAAGAGCTATGATATCAAAAGAAGAGGTCCAGAAAAATTTTGAAGCATTAAAAAAACAAGTAGAAGGTATTTTTGGCTTTGAAGTTGTAAATAATTATGATTGGATAAAAGATATTAATATAATAGAGTTCTTAAGAGATTATGGTAAATTTTTTAATATAAATTATATGTTAGATAAAGATATAATAAGAAGAAGATTAGAAACTGGAATTACATTTGCAGAGTTTACATATATGATATTACAAGCACTAGACTTTAAATATTTACATGAAAATAAAGGTGTAAACCTTCAATGTGCAGGTTCAGATCAATGGGGAAATATAACTGCTGGAATAGATTTAATAAGAAAAACTACAGGAGACGAAGTATATGCATTTACAATGCCACTTGTAACAGATTCACAAGGCAAAAAGTTTGGCAAAAGTGAAGGAAACGCCTTATGGCTTGATAAAAATAAAACTTCTAGTTATAAACTATATCAATTCTTTATCAATGTTGAAGATTCTATGGTAATTGATTATTTGAAGATTTATACATTCCTATCAAAAGAAGAAATTGAAGAATTAGATAGAAAAAATAAAGAGCACCCAGAGTTAAGAGAAGCACATAAAACACTTGCAAAAGAAATAATAACTTTTCTTCATGGAAGAGAAGAGTACGAAAAGGCTGTAAAACTTGCAGAAAACCTATTTCAAAATAAGTTTAAAAATATGTCAAAAGAAGATATTATTGAGCTATTTGGTGGAGAAGATATAAAAACAGTAAAAAGTAATGCAAATATTGTTGATTTTATTACTGATATGGGTGTTGTAAAAAGTAAAAGAGAAGCAAGAGAATTTATTTCTAATGGTGCAATTTCAGTTAATGGAGATAAAATTGAAAACCAGGATATACAAATTACAGATGATATGTTTATTGATAATACTTATATTGTAGTTAAACGAGGAAAGAAGAATTATTATATAGGGAAAAGAGAACTGTAATTTTGATGTTTTTGATGTGTTGTAAAAAAAAAATAATTTTATGTAGATAAAGCATTTACAAAGACTTAGAATTATGAAATAATAAGAAAAATTCAAAATATCATAGTAAAATAAGCAAATGATTAATATTAAATATTGGGGGAGAACATAAAAAAAATGAAAAAAAATATATTAAAATTAGTTGGAATTATATTTATATTAGGAATTATTTTAACAACAACGGCAATTGTATATTTATATCACGAACCTAAAATAGCAGTGCTAAGTTACCATAACGTAGCTACAAATAAAAAAAGTTCATCTGAGAAAAACTTATGGTGTATTTCAGTAGAAAATTTTGAAGAAGAAATGAAATACTTACATGATCATCATTATAAAACATTAACCATGGATGAATTTTGCAAATGGAAAAGAGGAGAAATTAACTTACCTTTTAAAAGCGTATTAGTAACTTTTGATGATGGTTTATTATCAAATTATCAGTTCGCATTTCCAATTTTAAAAAAATATAATATAAATGCAACTCTATTTATGATAGGAGAAAATAGTGAAAAAATAGGAGATACTCCGAATAATTGGACAGGAGAACTTATATCATACATGTCAAAAGACCAAATAGAAAAAACAAAACAGGAATATCCAAATGTGGAAATTTATTCGCATACATATGGAATGCATAAAGAAGTAGATGGCATTGCGGCTGCAAAAAAATACAAAAAAGAACAAATGTTAGAGGATATTCAAAAATATGAAAATTACATGGGAAAAACAGAAGTTATAGCATATCCATTTGGGGTTACAAATGAGAGATTCATTAATGCATTAAAGAAAAAAGGATATAAATATGGTTTTGTTTTGGGGGATAATAAAAAAGCAACAAGAAAAGATAACGATTTTATGATTAACCGTATCAACACATCATATGATAAAAAAATTTCACATTTTGGACTTCGCTTTTGGTTACCATATTAATAAAATTCTAATTTATAATATAAATTAGAAAATAGAGTTTTAGGAGGCATTTTAATGAACTGGAATGAACAAATGATAGAAAAATTAGAATGGAATTCAGAAATTACAAATAAAGAACAAAAACAAAAACTAGCTCTAAAAGTAGCAGAAAAAGTAAAAGAAGGGGAAGTAATAGGATTTGGATCTGGCTCCACCTCTTTTCTTGCTGTTTGTGCTATTGCAGATAAAATAAGAAAAGAAAAAATTAATATTACTGCAATACCAACATCCCATGAAATAAAAATGATATGTTCCTATTTTAAAATACCAACATGTACGCTATTAGAAAAAAAACCAGATTGGTGTTTCGATGGAGCAGATGAAGTAGACAAGCATGGATGGTTGATTAAAGGTAGAGGAGCAGCAATGTTTCAGGAAAAGCTTAATATTTTGAATTCAAATAAGAATTTTATTTTAATAGATGAAAGCAAAATTACATCAGAATTTGGAAAAAAATGTCCTATTCCTGTAGAATGTTTTCCTAATTCAATGCTATATGTAAAAGAAAAATTATTCGAAATTGGAGCAAAAGAAATAAAATTAAGAAAAGCAGTTGCAAAAGATGGACCTGTTATAACTGAAAATGGAAATTTTATTCTAGATACTAAATTTGAAGAAATTCATGAAGATTTGGAAAAACAAATGAAATGTATCTCAGGAGTAATTGAAACAGGACTTTTCATAGGATATAATGTAAATATTGAAAAAATATAAAAAGGAAAAGAGGAATAAAAGATGTGGGGAGATATAGCAATAGCATTTTTATTAGCATTCATTACAGCTTTTGTAATAACACCATATACAATGAGACTTGCAAAGAAAGTTGGAGCAATAGATATTCCAAATGAGAGAAGAATAAACAAAAAACCGATGCCAAGACTTGGGGGAGTTGCAGTAATATGTGGTTTCTTTGTATCAATTATATACTTATTATTAACAATGGGTATAGAAAAAAAAGTTAACTTTTTTGGGGAAGAACAATATTACCTGAAACTTATTGGATTTTTTGTTGGAATTATAGTATTAGGTATTACATGTTTTATAGATGATTCTAAGAATATACCTCCATTAGTAAAATTGTCTGGGCAAATAGCGGCTGCAGTAATTGTAGTTGCTTGCGGAGTCAAAATCGAAAATATAAATATTCCTTTCTTTGATAACGCAATACCAATTAATCAAATATTAACATATACAATTACAATAGGTTGGATTGTAGGAATAACAAATGCTATTAATTTAATTGATGGTTTAGATGGTCTATCATCTGGAATCACATTAATTTCATGTTTATCACTTCTAATTATTTTCTCATTAAATGGAGCTTCAATAGTGCCAATTATATTAATAACAGCACTTGCAGGAAGCATTGTAGGCTTCCTTCCATACAACTTCAATCCTGCTAAAACATATATTGGTGATACTGGTTCTAATTTTTTGGGATATTCATTAGCAGTAATATCAATAATTGGTGTAGCAAAAACATATACAGCAATTGTATTAATTGCACCTTTAATAGTATTAGGACTGCCAATTTTTGATACATTATTTGCAATTGTAAGAAGAGTTATCAAGGGCAAATCTATAAAAGCAATATTATCTCCAGACAAAGGACATTTACATCATAGGCTAATGGCAAAAGGATATACGCAGAAACAATCAGTTCTAATTTTATATGGAATTAGTGCAACATTAGGTATGTTTGCAATCATATTATTAGATAGTGGAATATGGAAAGCTATATCATTTGCATTAATAATACTTGCAATTATTGGTATTGGATATAAAGATATATTTAAGACAAATAAAAATGATGAAAACAATAAAGAAAGCTGAGGTATGGTAAATGATAATATTAACTGTAAAAGGCGCAGGAAGTTTTAATGCTGGACCGAAAGCGCCAAGCGATATAATTGAAATATTAACTAAAAAATATAATGCGGAAAGTGTATTACTAGTTCAGGGAAACGGAATTATAGAAAAAATTAAATATAGAAAAAAAATATTTTCAACAATTCTAAAAAGCAAAAAGAAAAAAGAAGTTCTTGTTCTTCAATTCCCTATGTATGAAACTACGAAAATACTTAATAGATTATTTTTAATGGCATTAAGCTTTGTTAATAAAGATAAAACAGTGGTATTAATACATGATTTAGATAGCATAAGAGGAAATGATGAAATACTAAAAAAACAAGAGTTTGATAGACTATCTAAAATAAAATATATAATTGCACATAATGAAAGAATGAAAAAATATCTAGAAGAAATGGGATTAAATGCCAATATTTATACATTAGATTTATTTGATTATATTTGCGATAAAAAAGAAAATTACACAAGAAAAAATAATACAATTGAACCTAATTCTTTAAAAATTGCTTATGCTGGAAACTTAATCAAAGCCAAAAGTCCATATTTATATCAATTAGATAAAGATAAAATGAATTTTTATATTAATTTGTACGGTGTAGGAATCGAAAATAATATAAATGAAAGGTTGATATATAATGGCAAATATCCACCTAATGAATTACCAGATAAAATAGAAGCAAATCTAGGTCTAATATGGGATGGAAATTTTGACGATAGTGATGAAAATGTTGGATTTAAAAAATATACAAAATATAATAATCCACATAAATTATCTTGCTATATTGCAGCAGGACTACCTGTTATAGTGTGGAAAAAAGCAGCTATTGCTGATTTTGTTAATAAATATAACATTGGTTATACAATTAGTAAGATATATGATATAAATGAAATTGATCTATCAGACTACAATCAGAAACTTGCCAATATTTCGAAATTACAACAAGAAGTAAGAAATGGCGAGTTTACAATCAGAGTTTTTGATAAAGTTTTAAAAGATATGGAGGAAAAATAAATGAGTAGATATGATTATTTAATAGTAGGTTCGGGATTATTTGGAAGTATATTTGCATATGAAGCAAATAAAAGAGGGAAAAAATGTTTAGTAATTGATAAAAGAAACCATATAGGAGGAAATATATACACAAAAGAAGTTGAAGGAATTAATGTACACGAATATGGTGCACATATTTTTCATACAAGCAATAAAGAAGTATGGGACTATATAAATCAATTTGCAGAGTTTAACAGATATACAAATTCGCCTGTTGCAAATTATAAAGGGGAAATATACAATTTACCATTTAATATGAATACATTTAATAAATTATGGGGTGTAGTAACACCAGAACAGGCTAAAGAAAAAATTGAAGAAGAAAAAAGAAGCAGCAACATTAAAGAACCTAAAAATCTTGAGGAACAAGCTATCAATTTGATTGGAAAAACTATTTATGAAAAATTAGTAAAGGGATATACTGAAAAGCAATGGGGAAAAAAGGCTACAGAGTTGCCTTCTTTTATCATAAAAAGATTACCAGTTAGATTTATTTATGACAACAACTATTTTAATGACACATACCAAGGAATTCCTATTGGTGGATATACAAAAATAATTGAAAAAATGTTAGATGGAATTGAAGTAAAATTAAATTACGATTTCTTCGAACACAGAAATGAACTAGAAAATATTTCAAAAAAAATTGTATTTACAGGAATGATTGATAAATATTACGATTATAAATTTGGAGAGTTGGAATATAGAAGTCTAAGATTTGAAACAGAAGTTTTAGATGTTTCTAACTATCAAGGAAATGCTGTTATAAATTATACGGATTATGAAACACCTTTTACAAGGATTATCGAACATAAACACTTTGAATTTGGTACACAGGAAAAAACTGTAATAACAAGAGAATACCCTGATAATTGGACAAGCGAAAAAGAACCATATTATCCAATTAATAACGAAAAAAATAATGCACTATATGAAAAATATAAAGAATTATCTGAAAAAGAACCAAATGTCATTTTTGGAGGCAGATTAGGTCAATATAAATATTATGATATGCATAAAGTTATAGAAGAAGCATTATTATGTGCAAAAAGAGAGTTAGAATAAAATCCTAGGAGGAAAATGAATGGAAAAAGTAAGGGAACTTTTGAAGAAGAACAAATTAATTTTTGGAATTTGGAATAAATTTTATCAAAGAAAATTAAATAAAAAAGAAGAAGCAAAGTTAAAAGGAAAATATGAATTTATTGACAGAAGTAAAAAAAGCGAAAATTTATGCATAATTTTAGCAGGGTATAAAGAATTCTTATGGAAGGAAGTATTTGAAAGAATTGAAAAATTTATTCCTAAAGATTTTGATGTTTGCATTGTTTCTCCAGGAATGTTTAATGAAAAATTAGTAGAATTGTGTGAAAAAAATAGTTGGTCATATTTAAGTGTAGAAATGAACAAAGTTACTTTAGCACAGAATATAGCAATTCATTTACATAAAAGCGCAAAGTATATTTATAAATTAGATGAAGATATGTTTATTACAGAAGGATTTTTTGAAAACTTGAAAGAAACATATTTAAAAGTTAAAGAAGAAAATAAGTATAAAGTAGGCTTTGTAGCACCGTTAATTAATATTAATGGATATAGTTACAGAAGGATCTTAGAGAAAACTAATTTGTTATCAAAATTTGAAGAAAAATTTAAATCAGCATATATGGATGCGACTCCTGGAGAACAAATTATTGAAAATGGAGAGATTGCAAAATTTATGTGGGGAAATGGCAATCAAGAATTAAAAAATATAGATGAAATTTCACGAAAATTTTCTAAGGAAGAATTTTCATATTCAATTTGTCCAATTAGATTTAGTATAGGAGCTATATTGTTGCCAAGAGAAACATGGAATAAAATGGAGAAATTTGATGTGTGTAGAGGAAACAATATGGGGTTAGATGAAGTAAAACTTTGTCAGTTTTGTACAATATATAGTAGAGTAATGGTTATATCAGAAAATATATTGGTAGGACATTTTTCATATGGTCCACAAACTTCAGAAATGAAGAAATATTACCAAGAACATAAAGAAATATTTTCATTAAAAAGTTAATATGAAAGGATATACGATGAGTAAAAAGAGTATTTCAAAAAATTATTTTTATAATTTATTTTATCAGATATTAGTAATTGTAATGCCACTTATTACAACACCATATTTATCTAGAGTACTAGGCGCTGAAAGCATAGGAATTTATAGTTATACATTATCAATTGCTACATATTTTATTCTTTTTGGAACACTAGGAATCTCTATGTATGGTCAAAGAGAAATTGCATATGTTCAAGATGATGAGAAAAAAAGAAGCATTGTGTTTTGGGAAATAGTATTGCTTAAAGCAATAACAATGACAATTTCAATATTAATATTCTGGTTTACTTATGGAATGTATGGAGAATATAAAATATACTATAGGATTTTGATTATTGAATTAATAAGCCAGTGTATTGATATTAGTTGGTTCTTTCAGGGCATTGAAGAATTTAAAAAAACTGTTATTAGAAATTCTATAGTAAAACTCATATTTGCTGTATGTATATTTATATTTGTAAAATCTCCAAATGATTTAATAAAATATATTGTTATAATTGCAGGAGCTAATTTATTTGGAAATTTATCTTTATGGATGTATGTTCCTAAGTATATAAAAAAAATAGAATTAAAGAAATTACATATTTTTAAACATTTAAAGCCAACTATACTTCTATTTATTCCACAAATCGCAGTACAAATTTATACTGTACTTGATAAAACAATGCTTGGTATGATGATTGAAGATAAATCAGAGGTTGGTTTTTACGAGCAATCACAAAAGGTAGTAAAATTATTGCTAACTTTGACTACTTCATTAGGAACAGTTATGGTTCCAAGAATGGCAAGTACATTTGCTAAAGGAGATAAAGAACAATTAAAAAGATACATGTACCGTTCATTTAGTTTTGTTTTCTTTTTGGCATTTCCAATAATGGCAGGACTTATATTAATTTCGGGTGAATTTGTGCCAATCTTTTTTGGGCAAGGATATGAGAAAGTTATAGTATTAATAAATGTCATTGTTCCGATTACATTATTTATTGGACTTAGCAATATAACTGGAATCCAGTATCTATTACCAACAAAAAGACAAACCGAATTTACTATTTCTGTTGTGATAGGTGCAGTTGCAAACTTTATCTTGAATTTAATTACAATAAAAAAATATGCTTCAATTGGAGCATCAATCACTACAGTTATAGCTGAGTTTTTGGTAACAGCTGTTCAGTTTTACTTTGTTAGAAAGGAAATAAATATAAAAAAGGTACTATTACTATCAAAAAACAACGTTATTGCTGCAGTTGTTATGTTTATAACAGTATATATGACATCAAAAATTTTACCATTACATGGAATATATATTATTATAGCCCAAATGATTGAAGGATGTATAATATATGGTATTGTATTAATTTTACTAAAAGATAGTTTTATTCATGATGTTTTTAATAAAATAAATGAAAAAAAGAATGTTGTAATAGAAAAGTTTAGGAGTAATTAAGATGAAAAAAATAACAATATTATTATTACATATGCAACATGGAGGTATTGAAAAGCAGACCATTTCTTTTGCAAATGAATTAAGCAAAAAATATAATGTTGAAATTATATCTGCATATTCAATGAAAAAGGATCCTGCTTATGAAGTAAATCAAAAAATCAGTATAAAATATTTAATCAATGATGAACCTAATAGAATAGAATTTAAGAAAGCAGTAAAAAGTAAAAACCCATTTAAAATAATAAAGCAAGGTTTCAAAGCAATAAAAATATTGTACTTAAAAAATGCATTAATGGTTAGAGCAATAAAAAAAATAGACTCAGACTTTGTATTATCAACACGAATCGAATATGCAAAAATGCTTTCGAGATATGCACCAAAGTCGGTTGTTACAATGACACAGGAGCACCTTCATGATGATTCGAAAAAATACATAAAAAGGATAAAAAAATCTTTTAAAAATTTAGATTATCTTATTGTGCTTGGACCAGGTTCTAGAGAAAATTATAGTAAATGGTTAAAAGATAATAAAAAGATAAAAATTGTTGAGATTCCTAATATGCTAGAAGAAATACCAAAAGAGAGCAGTTTACTAAATGGCAATAAATTAATTGCAATTGGAAGATTACATCCTGTTAAAGATTTTGAAACATTGATACATGTATTTTACAAAGTACAAAAACAAATTCAAACTGCAACTCTTACCATAGTTGGTGGAGGAGATGAATATGAAAAATTAAAGAACTTGACTATGGATCTAGGCATACAAGATAAAGTTGAAATTACAGGAATGGCTTCAAAAGAGCAAGTAAAAGAGTATTTACTAAGTTCAGACATATATGTTATGACATCTTTAACGGAATGTTTTCCAATGGTTTTATTAGAAGCAGCATCATGTGGACTTCCATTAATTGCATTTGATGTCCCAGTCGGACCAAGAGCTATTATAAAAGAAGATGAAGACGGATATTTAATTGCAAATAGAAATCAAGATGAAATGGCAAAAAAAATTATAGATTTATTGAATGACAGGGAAAAACTAAGCAAACTTGGAGAAAAGGCTAAAGAACAATCATTTTGTTATATACCAAGTAAAATTATGAAAAAATGGGACGACATTTTTCAAAAGTGAAATGGAGGTAAAGTATGATAACGGTATTTACACCTACTTACAATAGAAAAGATGAATTAATAAATTTATACAAATCCTTATTGGAACAGGAATTTAAAGATTTCGAATGGGTAATTGTTGATGATGGTTCAAAAGACAATACAGAAGAAACAGTTAAAAATTTTATTAAAGAAAATAAAATAAAAATAAATTATTATAAACAAGAAAATAAAGGAAAGAGTTTAGCTCATAATAAGGGAGTAGAATTAGCACAAGGTGAATACTTTGTAGGAATTGATTCAGATGACATTTTTGCTCAAGATGCATTAAAAAAAATTCATAAATATTTTGAAATAATAAAAGAGAAAAGTGACATTTGTGGAATATGTTTTTTAAATTATAAAAAAGGTACAAACCAAATAATTGGGCATAAATTTCCACAGGATGAAATGGTGGATACTTATTATAATTTATATCATAAACACAAAATTACTGGTGACAAAGAAATGGTTTTTAAAACTAGTGTGTTGAAGGAATTTCCATTTCCTATATATGAAAATGAAAAATTCGTACCAGAAGCATTAGTATTTAACAGAATATGTAAAAAGTATTTATTTTTATGTATTAATGAGCCCGTTATTTACAAAAAGTATTTAATTGAAGGCTATAGCGCAAATTATTTTAATTTAGCAAAGAAAAATCCAAGAGGACAAATGACTTATTATAAAGAATTATATGATTTGGAACCTACAAATTACAATATTGCAGCATATAATATGTATTCAATATATGCAAAATATGGATTTATAAAGACAATAAAAGAGCATCCAGCGAAAATTAAATGTTTAGCTATGTATATACCAGCATATATAAAGTACTTACAAAAGGAGAGAAAAAAATGAAAAAAATAATGTTTTTTGGATATACATTGGAAGTTGGAGGGGCAGAAAAAGTATTAGTTGATTATATTAATGAACTACAAGATAAATATGAAATTACATTAGTTTTATTGCAAAAAAAAGGAGAATTTTTAGAGAGTGTTCCTAAAAATATTAAAATAATACAGTTAAGAAATAATAACTTACAATATGTTCTTTTTAGATATATTCCATTTATAAGAAAAAGAAAAATAAATAGAATTGTTGAAAAAGAAAATTGCGATATAGCAATAGGCTTCTTTGAAGGAAGAAGTGCTACATGGGTTGCGGACATTAAGAAGAAAGTAAGAAAGCTTGCATGGATACACAATGATGTTAACAAATTTGATATAGGAATTTCGGAAAAAGAAATAATAGATACATATAATAAAATGGATAAAATCATTACTGTATCTGAAGTAGCTAAAGAGAGTTTATGCAAAAAATATAATTTTAATAAAGAAAAAATCGAAGTATTATACAATCTAATAGACGAGCAAAGTATTATTGAAAAGTCTAGAGAAGTGGTTCCTAGAAATGATGTCTTTACTTTTGTAAATGTTGGAAAAATGCGACCTCAAAAAAGACAAGATAGATTAATAGAAATTGCAAGAGACTTAAAAAATGAAAATTATAAATTTAAAATTCAGATAATTGGAAATGGACCAGAAGAAGAAAAGATTAAGAATCTTGTCAAAGAATATAAGGTTGAAGATGTTGTTGAATTATTAGGATTAAAACTTAATCCTTATCCGTACATTAAGCAAGCAGATTGTATTGTGGTTTCAAGTGATTTTGAAGGATATAGTGTTGCAATTAAAGAAGCATTACTACTAAAAAAGGCAGTTGTTTCGACAAATGTATCTGGTGTATCGGAAATGTTTGATAATGAAAAATATGGAATATCAACCGAAATTTCTACTCAGGATTTAGAAAAAACAATGAAGAAGGTACTAGATGGAACTATAGATATAAAAAAAATAGAAAATAATTTAGAAAAATTTGATTGCGGAAATAATCAAATTATACAAAAACTTATAAAATTGATAGAGGGATAGATAGTAGGATGGAAAATATAAAAAACAAGATAAAAACAATTATTAATGTTAAAGTTATTACAAAGTTAGTATTATTTTTTATAATACTACAACCTATTTTTGATATATTATCATTTTTAAATATTAGAGGTTATATTCCAGTTGGAATATCAACAATCATAAAACCATTATTTGTATTTGGAATAGGTCTTATAATTTATTTTATAGATAAAAAACAAAGAAAATCTTACACCAAAATATTTGTTGGATATGGAATTTTAATATTGATACATAGCATTATTTTAAAGGATATAATGGTATCTAATTCTGTAATATTACATGAATTAAGATTTATGATTAATATAGCATATATGATTGTAATGTTTATGATTATGGACTATGTATACATAAATAATGAAGACAAAACAGAATTTATTAATAAATTAAAGAAAACATTAGTAATTACATTTCTAATATATACAATTACAATTGTTTTAGCTGTTATAACAGGTACATCTGCTAAAACATATGAATATTCTGATGCAACTAAACAAGGATATAAGGGTTGGCTAGATTCTGGACAGATTTTTGGGCACGCTTTATCAATTACATTACCTTTTATGATTTATTACTTGTTAAAATATGATTGGAAAAATAAAATAATCAATATTTTAAGTAGGGTTTGTATCATCTTACCAGTAGGCGTTTTACTTTTAATTGGAACAAAAGTAACATTCTTTATTGCACTATTAGTTCTAATATCACATGTAATATTAGATGGTATTTACTTTATAAAAAAAAGGCAAAGAAAAGACTTATTTTCAAGTATAGCTTGTTTGATATTACTAATATTATCAATTAGTATATATCCATATTTACCAGTAAAAAAGAATATTGATATTAATAATAATGTTTTATCAGTTGATATGTCTGGTATTGAAAAAGGTAGTGAAACAAACAGAAAAGATTTAATAAAAATGAAAGAAAATATTAGTAAAGGTGAAAGCAATACTAATAGAACAAAATTTCAAGATGAAAGATTAAAAAGAATAGAAAAGTATTATATGTGGGATTATAAGTCATCTACATTACTAGAAAATAAATATGCAACAGGAGAATTACATCCTAGTGACATGAGAGCAAGACAATTAGTCTACAATTTGAATAAGTATAAATTATCATCAATTCAATATAAATTATTTGGTCTTGGATATTTAAATCAACCAGAAGCATTATCAATAGAAAGAGACATTTTTATGATAATATTTAGTTTTGGTATTATTGGATTTTTGACTGTATTACTAAAGCCAATATTAATTTGGTTGAAGTCAACATTTAAGATTTTAAAAAATTTCAAGGAAATTGAATTAGATACATTATATTTATATGAAGGTCTTTCAATATTTTTCTGTATAAGTATTTATGCTGGATACACATTTATATATACAAACTTTTCAATATTCCTTGTAATTATTGCACTGTTATTAAGAGATAGTTTTAGAAAATATAGTAAAAATAGTTTTAATAAATATTTTGACAAAATCTATAAAAATGGAAGAACAGAGTTTTATTCAGAATTAGAAGAAAAAATTACTAAAAATGAAAAGCAATTTATTGTTACTGCAAATCCAGAAACACTAATGCAATCTGAAAAAGATGAAGAATTAAGAAAAGCAGTATTAGATGATAAAACGGTTATAATACCTGATGGTGTTGGAATAATAAAGGGAGCAGATAAATTGAATTATCAAATTAAAGAAACCATTTTAGGTGTTGACGTAGCTAATAAACTATTAGAATTAGCAGATAAACATAATAAAAAGGTGTTCTTGTTTGGAGCAAAAAAAGAAACAATTGAAAAAATGCAACAAGTTATAAAAGAAAAATATAGTAGCTGTAATCTTGTAGGAGCTATCGATGGTTATGTAAACAACAAGGATGAAGTGTTTGAAAAAATAAAGGAAGCAAATCCAGATGTTGTTTTAGTTGCACTTGGAATACCAAATCAAGAAAAACTTATATATAAAAATCTTAGTAAATTTGAAAAAGGAATATTTGTAGGAGTTGGTGGAAGTTTTGATGTAATTAGTGGATGCAAGAAGAGAGCTCCAAAGATATTTATAAAATTAAAATTAGAATGGTTATATAGAATTACAGTAGAACCAAGTAGATTAAAGAGATTTTATGAAAGTAATATTAAATATTTATTTAAGATAAATAATGATGTAATATAAAAATAAAAGGATTGAAAGAGGAAAAAAATGATTAAAGTAATGACGGTTTTTGGAACAAGACCTGAAGCTATAAAAATGGCTCCATTGGTTAAAGAATTAAAATCAAGAAAGGAAATAGAATGTATTGTTTGTGTAACTGCACAACATAGGCAAATGTTAGATCAAGTATTACATACTTTCAATATAGTTCCAGATTATGATTTAGATATTATGAAACAAGGACAAACTTTAAGTGATATAACATCTAGAGCTTTAAAAGGTTTAGAAGAGGTAATACAAAAAGTAAAACCTAATATAGTTTTAGTTCATGGAGATACAACAACAACTTTTGCTGGAGCACTTGCAGCATATTATTCTCAAGTTGATGTTGGACATGTTGAGGCAGGGTTAAGAACTTGGAATAAATATTCTCCATTTCCAGAGGAAATGAATAGGCAGATGGTAGGCGTAATTGCAGATATGCACTTTGCTCCTACAGAAAATAGCAAAAATAGTTTACTAAAAGAAGGCAAAAAAATAGAAAATATTTTTGTTACAGGAAATACTGCAATTGATGCTCTTTCTACAACTGTTGATCAAAATTATAAAAATGAAATTTTGGATTGGATTGGAAAAGATAGAATGATTCTTATAACAGCACATAGAAGAGAAAACTTAGGAGAGCCAATGAGAGGAATGTTTAAGGCAATTAAAAGGATTATTGATGAGTTCCCCGATGTAAAGGCTGTATATCCCGTACATTTGAATCCAAAAGTAAGAGAAGTTGCAAATGAAGTGTTTGGTGATGATAACAAAATAAAATTAATAGATCCACTAGAAGTAATTGATTTTCATAACTTTTTAGCAAAATCTTATTTAATACTAACAGATAGCGGTGGTATTCAAGAAGAAGCTCCGTCATTAGGAAAACCTGTTTTAGTATTAAGAGATACAACGGAAAGGCCAGAGGGAATAACAGCAGGAACATTAAAGCTTGCAGGAACAGATGAAGAAACAATATATAAACTAACAAAAGAATTACTTGAAAATAATGAAGAATATGAAAAAATGAGTAAAGCATCAAATCCATATGGTGATGGAAAAGCAAGCAAGAGAATCGTTGACGCTATTATAAGAAAATATGGAAATTAGCTGTAAAAAAAGTAAGACATTATTCAATATTTTAAAATGAAACTTTTGAAATCAAATTATAAAAAAGAATGTGAGTTATGGTATGAAAAATGAGAGAATAATTAACCCAGAAACTATCAATTCTGGAGAAGAAAAACTAGAAACATCATTAAGACCACAAGTTTTAAGTGAATATATAGGACAAACTAAAGTAAAAGAAAACATGAAAATATATATAGAGGCTGCCAAAAAAAGAGGTGAGCCTCTTGACCATGTTTTACTATATGGACCTCCAGGACTTGGAAAAACAACACTTTCAAATATAATTGCAAATGAAATGAATGCAAAAATAAAAATAACATCAGGGCCTGCGATAGAGAAAACAGGAGATTTAGCATCAATTCTTACAAGTTTAAATGAAAATGATATATTATTTATAGATGAAATCCATAGGATTAACAAAAATGTTGAAGAAATATTATATCCAGCTTTAGAAGACTTTACATTAGACATTATGATAGGAAAAGGACCAACTGCGAAATCAATTAGAATTGATTTACCAAAGTTTACTTTAATTGGAGCAACAACAAAAGCAGGGTCGCTTTCTACACCGCTAAGAGATCGCTTTCGGAATAGTACATAGATTAGAGTTATATAGTGTTGAAGACTTATGCATTATTGTAAAGCGTTCGGCAAGTATATTACAAATTGAAATAGAAAATAATGCGGCAATGGAAATTGCAAGACGTTCAAGAGGAACACCAAGAATTGCAAATAGACTGCTTAAAAGAGTAAGAGATTATGCACTTGTTTTGGGCGATGGAAATATTACATTAGAAATAACAAAGCTTGCTCTTACAAGACTTGAAATAGATGAACTTGGACTTGATGAAATAGACAGAAAAATTTTGGAAACTTTAATTGTAAATTATCAAGGAAGACCAGTTGGTATTGATGCACTTGCAACTACAATTGGAGAAGAAGTAGATACAATTGAAGATGTATATGAACCATATTTAATACAAATAGGCTTTATTTCAAGGACGGTAAGAGGAAGAATAGCTATGCCGGCAGCATATAAGCATTTAAAAATAGAATTTGAAGCATAAATTATTAAAAATTGATGGAGGGTTAAAATGAAACTATTAATGCATACTTGTTGTGCTCCTTGTAGTATTTATTGTATAGAAACTTTAAGGAATGAGGGGATAGAGCCAACTCTTTACTGGTATAATCCCAATATTCATCCATACAAAGAATACGAAGCAAGAAGAGATACTTTAAAGGAATATAGTAAAATGATAAACATAAATGCTATTTTTGAAGAAGATTATGGACTTAAGAATTTTTGCAAAAATGTAATAGATGATTTGGATAATAGATGCAGTAATTATTGTTACAAAGTACGTTTAGAGCAAACTGCAAAATATGCAAAAGAACATGGCTATGATGCAATTACTACAACTCTTTTTGTAAGTCCATATCAAAAGCATGAAGCAATAAAAAAGATTGCAAGTGAAATTGCTAAAAAATATGACTTGGAATTTGTATACAGAGATTTTAGAGTTGGATTTAGAGAAGGACAAGCAAAAGCAAGAGAACTTCGGATTATATATGCAAAAATATTGCGGTTGTATATTTTCAGAGGAGGATAGATATAGTAAGCAAATAAAAAGAGATAGAGAAGATAATATAAACCATTCTATGTAAATCAAGGCTTTGAT
The DNA here is from genome assembly GCA_900553225.1 of uncultured Clostridium sp. Taxonomy (GTDB): domain Bacteria; phylum Bacillota; class Clostridia; order TANB77; family CAG-508; genus CAG-492. Next base: position 31,322 of record USCV01000001.1, read on the forward strand.
AAATAAGAGAAAACAATTAAAAATTTCTTTATAGATAATTATGAAGAAGAAATCAAAGACGGAGATTTTACTTGTACTGATGTTAATATATTATTCAAAAGATTTAAAGAAAAAATAAAAGATAACTAGTAATTTGAGAGTGAGGTTGATAGTATGAAAGATGGAAAAATACCTAATCCAAATACAATAAATCCTATTGCAGGATATGATAAAGAAATATATATAAAGCCAACAATAAAGAATAAGAATATTATTGTAGGAGATTTTTCATATATTGCAGATTCTGATTTCGAAAGTCATGTAACACATCATTACGAATGGAATAATGATAAGTTAAATATAGGAAAGTTTTGTCAGATAGCTTCAGGTGTTGAATTTGTTATGAATGGAGCAAATCATCAAATGAATGCAGTTTCGACATTTCCGTTTTATACTTTAGAAGGATGGAAACAAACACCACCAACACGAAATGACTTACCAATAAAGGGAGATACTATCATTGCCAATGATGTATGGATAGGACAAAATGCAACTATTCTTCCAGGAGTTCATATTGGAGATGGTGCAATAATTGGTGCTAATAGTGTTGTTGGAAGTAATGTTGAACCATATACAATAGTTGTAGGAAATCCTGCAAAAGCGTTAAGAAAAAGATTTGATGAAGAACTAATTGATATTATGGAAAAATTAAAGTGGTGGGATAAAAGTATAGAAGAAATAAATAATTTAATTCCTTTACTAACAAACAGCAATTTAGAGTATGTAAAAGAAGAATTAAAGAAATTGTTATAGTTACAAATTAAAAGTTATAGAGAGAATATAAAACTGATAATGTATAAAGCAAAGGAAGAACGAGCATAAATCCTATAGAAAATTTGAAAGACTTAATAATATATCAAAGTAAAAACAATGAAAATATATTAGTAGAAGTTTTATACGATTAGGAATATATAGTTTATATATTATGAGAGAAAAAAGATACGAATAATTTTTTGTTATGATTGGAGAAGAGTTATGTCAGAAAAAGATAAAATGTTGGCAGGAGAATTATATGATACTAACTATGATAAAGAATTAATAAAAGATAGATATAAAGCTAAAGATATTTGCTTTGAATATAATAATTTAAAACCATCAGATTTTGAAAGCAAAGACAGAATAATTAAAAAATTATTTGCAGAAACAGGAAAGCAGATAATAGTTGAACAGAACTTTTGGTGTGATTATGGTTATAATATTTCTGTTGGAGAAAATTTTTATATGAATCATAATTGTATAATATTAGATGGTGCAAAAGTAGAGTTTGGTGATAATGTATTTGTTGCACCTAATTGTGGTTTTTATACGGCAGGCCACCCTTTAGATTATGAAACTAGAAATAAAGGATTAGAATATGCAAAGCCTATCAAAGTAGGAAATAATGTATGGATAGGTGGAAATGTCCAAAATGTAATAATGAAAAATTTGAAAGAGATCAATTTCAAGCTACTGGAGGAAATTTTGCAAAAATATTTGATGTGCAAAATAAAAAATTCATTACTATAAGTTGTACGAAATGCGGTTATACAGAAATTTATAAAACTGAAACAGAAGCAGGAATGAATATATTAGATTTTTTACTAAATTAGATAAAATAAAAGAAACAGTGAAAAGTAATTAATTGAAAAAATAGATACTTTTATGGTCTTATAAATCTATATTTTATATATAAGAAGTGAGGAAAAATGTCAAAAATATTAATAGTTGAAGATGATGAAAAATTACGAAATGAACTTGAAATTTTTCTTAACAATAATGGGTATGAAGCATGTTGTTTAGAAAAGTTTGAGAATCCAATAGAAGATATATTAAAAGAAAATGCAGATTTGGTTTTATTAGATATAAATTTACCTAATTCAGATGGAGAGTACATTTGTAAAAAGATAAGAAAATTATCAAATGTGCCAATAATAATGGTGACAAGTAGAGATAATGAAATTGATGAATTATTAAGTTTAAATAACGGAGCAGACCAATATGTAACTAAACCATATAATAGTCGAATTTTGCTTGCGAAAGTTTCTGGGCTACTTAAAAGAGTACAAAATATGGAAGCATATCAAAATAGAATTAATTATAATGGGCTCACATTAGATATTTCTAAAAGCATTATAGAAAAGGAAAACGAAAAGATAGAATTAACTAAGAATGAGTTAAAGATATTTCACTTTCTTTTATTAAACAAGGATAAAATTATATCAAGAGACGAACTAATGGATTACTTGTGGGAAAGCGAAAGCTTTATAGATGATAATACACTATCAGTAAACATGAAAAGACTAAGAAATAAGCTAGAAGATTTAGGAATGAAAGACTGTATAGAAACTAAAAGAGGACAGGGGTATATATTAAAATGAGTTTTAAGGAATATATAAAGGATAAAAGTATTTACATTTTAGTGTTATTATTTGTTGTAGCAACTTCTGAAATATTACTGATTCCATTTAGTATACACAAATTTGTAAAGATCTACATTGAGGTTATACCTGTTATGATGTTTTCTATTTGTTTCTTTATAGAATATTACAGAAAAAATAGATATTATAATAATTTGAAAGATAAGCTAGAAGATTTGAAAGAAAAATATCTAATAGCAGAAATTATTGAAACATCAAATTTTTCAGAAAGCAAAATTTTAAAAGAAATATTGCAAGAGACAGGAAAATCAATGCTTGAAAATGTAAATAAGTACAAGCATTTAACAGAAGACTATAAAGAATATATTGAGTTATGGATACATGAGGTAAAAATACCTATAGTTACAGGAAAAATGATTATAGAAAATAATAAAAACGAAGTAACAGAAAGTATAGATGAAGAATTAGACAAAATAGAAAATTATATAGAACAAGCTTTATTTTATGCTAGAAGTAATGTACCAGAAAAAGACTATTATGTAAAGAAACAAAATTTAAAAGAGATTGTAAATACAGCAATATTAAAAAATAAAAGAAGCTTATTGCAAAATAAAGTAAAATTAAATTTGCACGAGTTAGATGGTCAAATATATACAGACTCTAAATGGTGTATTTTTATAATAAATCAAATAATACAAAATGCAGTAAAGTACAGTAAATCTAGTAACAAAGAAATAGAAATGTTTGGCATAAATAATAAAGAAAATACAATTTTATGCATAAAAGATAATGGAATAGGCATAAAGAAGGGTGAAATTACAAGAGTATTTGAAAAAGGTTTTACTGGAACAAATGGTAGAAAAGTAGGACAAAAATCAACAGGAATGGGATTATATTTATGTAAAAAATTATGTAATAAGTTAGGATTGAGAATAGAACTAGACTCAGAAGAAAATATTGGAACAGAAATAAGAATTGCATTTCCAAAAAGTAGTTTTATACAAGATGCAATAGAATAATATGTAGAAAGGCTACCAGATTGAACTATACTCCAAAAATTATAGTTCAAATGGTGGCTTTTTTCAAATCTTACAAAAAAGTAAGATTTGTGTAATGCAAATCGATGGCAAGAAATAAAAAAGGTAGTACAATTAATGTAATAAAACAGAAAGGGAGATTGAAAGATGGAAAATGTATTAGAAACTAAAAATATTGAAAAATACTATGGCAACAAGTCTAATCTAACAAAAGCTATCGATAATATTAGCTTTGAAGTGAAAAAAGGAGAGTTTGTTGGAATAATGGGAGCAAGTGGATCACGGAAAAACAACACTTTTAAATTGCATTTCTACAATTGATAGAGTTACAGCAGGAAAAATAATAATTGATGGAAAAGACATTACAAAATTAAAAGGAAATCAACTAAATAAATTTAGAAGAGAAAAACTCGGTTTTATATTTCAAGACTTTAATTTATTAGACACATTGACAGCTTATGAAAATATTGCATTAGCATTAACTATTTCAAAAGTGAATGCACATGAGATAGATAAAAAAGTAAAAGAAGTTGCTCAAAAACTTGGAATTTCAGACATATTAAATAAATACCCTTATCAAATATCTGGAGGACAAAAACAAAGAGTAGCATCAGCAAGAGCAATTATCACAAATCCAAAATTAATATTAGCAGATGAACCAACAGGCGCATTGGATTCGAAATCTGCAAAACAATTACTAGAAAGTTTTGAAATTTTAAATCAAAAAATAAATTCAACTATAGTTATGGTTACACATGATTCTTTTACAGCAAGTTACGCAAGCAGAATATTATTTATAAAAGATGGAAAGATTTTTAATGAACTTATAAAAGGAAATGATACAAGAAAACAATTTTTCGAAAAGATAATAGAAGTTCAAACCTTATTAGGAGGTGAACTTGGAGATGTTATTTAAATTATCAATAAAAAACATGAAAAAGAGTTTTAAAGATTATGCAATATACTTTATTACTTTGGTTTTAGGTGTAGCAGTATTTTATATGTTTAACTCCATTGATAGTCAAGAAGCAATGCTACAAGTATCAAGTTCTACTAAACAAATGATAAAACTTATGATTAATATGCTTGGCATGGTATCGGTATTTATTGCTGTAATATTAGGACTCTTAATTGTATATGCTAATAATTTTTTAATAAATAGAAGAAAAAAAGAATTTGGAATATATATGACATTAGGAATGGGAAAAAGGCAAATCTCTAAAATTTTATTAATAGAGACAGTACTTGTTGGGATAATTTCTCTTGCAATAGGTCTTATATTAGGAATTTTCGCATCACAGTTTATGTCTATATTGGTTGCAAAATTATTTCAAGCAGATATGAGTAAATTTGAATTTGTATTTTCGCAAAATGCTTGTATTAAAACTTGTATATATTTTGCTGTAATGTATTTGGCTGTATTACTTTTCAATGCATTTACAATATCAAGATATAAATTAATAAACCTACTAACAGCAATTAAAAAGAATGAACAAATAAAAATGAAAAATCCAATAGTATGTATTATAGTTTTTATAATTGCAGCAGTAGGTTTAGGATATGCTTATTGGGAAGTGACAAAAGGAATTTTCAACATGACAAATGTTAATGATACAACAAGAGCTATTGGAATATCAGTTTTACTTGGAGTAGTTGGAACAATTTTAATATTTTGGTCTTTTTCAGGATTAATATTAAGATTAGTTCAAGCTAAAAAAAGTACATACTTAAAAGGAACTAATATGTTTGTACTAAGACAATTACATAATAAAATTAATACAACTGTAATTAGTATGAGTGTAATATGTTTAATGCTATTTATGACAATTACCGCATTATCTTCATCAATTGCATTAAAAAATTCTATGCAAGCTGATTTAGAAAAAATGACACCGGTAGATTTGAACTTATACAAAACAGCTAATTTACCAGAAAAGACTGTAAATAGTAATGAAAAAGAAATTACTTATACACAAGAGTTACAAGAAGATTCAAAACAAGCTATTTCATATACGCTTATTCAAAATGGTTTTGATATGAAACAATTAAAAGATGTTATAGAAGCACCAATTTATGAAGCAGATGGATTTTCATGGAAAAAAACATTAGGAAAAGCTTCAGATCAAATAAAAGAACAATTTCCTAGAATGAAATTGGATATACTAGAACAAGTAATGAAGATATCTGATTACAATAAAATTGCAAAATTATATGGAAATGAACAGTATTCTTTAAAAAATGATGAATATATTATAATTTGTAATTATGAAAGTATAGCCAATATAAGAAATTTAGGATTGAAAGAAAAGACTATAATTAATTTAAATGGAAAAGAATATAAACCAAAATATAATGAATGCAAAGATGGATTTATACAAATATCAACAAGTCATACAAATGAAGGAATTATATTAGTTCCAGACAGTTGCAATTTTAGTGAAAAAGAACAAAAATTGTGGTTCTTAGTTGCTAATTATAATGCTAAAACAGATAAAGAAAAAGAACAAATAGAAAAGATGCTTACAAGCGATGAGTCTGAATTGGTACAAAAACTAAACAAAGAAAATAATACATTAGATGGAGAAACTAAAATAAGTATAATTGAATCAAGTGTTGGGTTATCAACTATAATAGTATTTATTGCAATTTATTTAGGAATTATATTTCTTATAGCAAGTTGTGCTATTTTAGCATTAAAACAACTAACAGAAAGCTCAGATAACAAACAAAGATATATTATATTAAGAAAAATAGGTTGTGATGAGAAGATGATAAATCAAGCACTATTTAGACAAATAGGAATCTTCTTTGGATTACCACTTATTTTAGCAATAATTCACTCAATATTTGGAATACAATTTGCTATGTCTATATTTGATGTACTCGCGTCTAAAGAACAATTATTACCATCAATTATAGCAACTGCAATTGCTATAGGTGTAATTTATGGATGTTATTTTTTAGCAACATATATAGGAAGTAAAAACATCATTAAAGAGGAAGAATAATTTATATTAAAGGAGAAATTTAAAATGGAATATGAAAAAACAAAAAAGTATATGCAGTAGATTTATGGAGTAATCCTGAAGAAAATAGAGAATTCTTTACACAAATGGGATTAACAGATAAGCAAATTGTTCCCGTGAAAGCAGATGCTACAGACTTAAAATTCGAAAAAGAATTTTTCGATGCAGTAGTTAGCACAGATTCATATAATTATTTTGGAAGAGATGAAAAATACTTAGATGAAAAACTTTTACCTTTTGTGAAAAATGGAGGATACATTTACATAGTTGTTCCAGGAATGAAGAAAGATTGTCATAGCGACATTCCAAAAGAATTGCTTTTACCTTGGACTCCTGAACAATTAGACTATATTCACGATATTGAATACTGGAGAAACATTGTTTCAAAATCAAAGAACAGTGAAATAATTTCAATTTATGAAATGGAAAGTAATGAAGAATGTTGGAATGATTGGATACAATGCGATAATGAGTATTCTAGAAGCGATAGAAAAGCCATTGAAGCAGGAGCATGCAAATATTTAAACTTTATTGCTATTGTTCTGAAGAAAAAATAAATTCTTATTAAGAGGGTAACAATTCAAATTGTCACCCTCTAATATTTTTAAGGAAGACTAAAAATGACTATTCCAGAGAAAAAAATATATACTCGTACAGGTGATAAACAAACAGAACAGAAACTTTGTAATTTATGCTATCGTATGACAGAAAAGTGAAGTACCGTATTGCCAAATTTATTCTTTTTATGATATAATATTAGAATAAAACTTAAATGGTTGTATCTATACAAAGGAGGAATATTAAAATGAATGAATTTAAGGTTATTGTTGTAATGAATGAAACAATGTTAAATGTTCTAAAAGACAAAAATTCTGATTATTCATTAAATTTAAAAATTCAAAAATATTTAAAAGATGAAGCTCTCTTCTTTAAAATAAATAAACAAAATGCTTATAAAATCTTGCAAGCGGTAGGCGTAAAACAGGAGCAATTGGAAGGGGTGTACAAGAAGTTAATAGAACCAAATATGTTTTATGATTTATTAAATAGAGGAAAAATAAATGCTGCTGATGATAGCATAATTATTAAATATGATACTTATCGGCTATGACGACTTATTTAAAAAAAGAAAATAATATATAAAAAAAGTAATGGGGGAAAAATAAATGCGTGATGAATATATAAAAAAATTTTATGACGAAATAAGCCAAGAACTAGAGGGGAATTATAAAATAATATTAGAACCTAATAGAGAACTTAAAGAAGATTGGATTGAATATGATCAAGTAAAATGGGAGATGGATGAGCAACTTCAGAATTTAGTGACAAAATTATTAAAAGAAAAATCAATGAATTTTGAAGATAAAGTTTTGGAAATTTATAAATACATATGTTTGAATTATATATATGATGATAATGTGTTATATTTCTTTAAAAAGGATTTAAGTGATATAAACAATATAAAATATATAGCAGTAGATTGGTATGGAAGAATAGTTGGTGATAAGTGGAAGGAAAATCGAAAAAAACATAATAGAAGAATATGTTATGAATTTTCTAGATTTTATGCAAAAGCAATAAATGAGTTACTAGAAGGAAATGATAGTTTAGAAGCTTTTATGTTTGGAGATAAAGAAAATTTACATTATGTTGTTGGATTAACAGGCGAAGAATATAGTGTTATTTTAGATTTAGATGATTTTAATAATATAAAAGATCTTACTAGAGTAAAATTAGGTCTAAAAATTAAAGGAATAAAAATACTTAGGGATAATTCAGGAAAATTTCAAAAAGCCGTTGATAAGTTTAATAAAGACAAAAAAGATGAGTTGACTGAGATAGAGGAAGCACAAAAAAACTTAAAAGACAAAAATCTTATTGAGTACTTTAAGAGTGTTGTAAAAACATTAAATAGTTATCAGATTGATTCACAAGGATTTTGTGAATATATTAAAGCAATAGTTGAGAATGAGGGCATTGAAGTTGAAAAAGTATGGAAGGAAGTTAAAGGAGCTGATGAAAAAAGATATGCAAAATGTATAATTTTCGACTTTGAGTCTAAAACATATTTAGTTGATAGTGTTGATAAAGAAATGAGTATAATAAACAAAGAAGATTTAGATAAAAAAATTTTTATATTTAATCCAGAAGAGAATGAATATCCTTATTATGGAGGGTAATTTAATATAATAATTAATAATCATTAATAATATAAGGAGAAATTAAAATGAGTATAAATATAGAAAGACTTGACAGATTAAATAAACTAGTAAGTTTATCTTTTAGAAGAAAACATTCAATTGTATTAAATCCAGAAGAAAAGATTAATGATAAAGACGAACTTAATGAGGATATAATATATGATGAGGCAAGTTGGAAAATAACAAATGAACTTCAAGAATATATTGATAAGTTATCTGAAGATGATAAATTAAGTGTAGAAGATAAAATTTTATTAACTTATGAAAAATTATGTAAGGATTATGTATATGATGACAATTTAATATCTTATATAAAAAAGATTGATGATGATGTATTTAGTTTACCAGATTGGTATGGAAGAGATGTTGATCAAGAATGGGAAAAAAATAGAGAGCAACATAATAGAAGGATCTGTTTTGAGCTATCTAGATATTTAGCAAAAGCATTGACAGAATTATTAAAAGACAATAACGATTATAATATTTGTATTTTCTGGAATAAAAATCTTACACATTACTTTGTTGGATTAACTTGCAATGATTATAGTTTGGTTTTAGATTTAGATGACTTTTTTAACATAAAAGATCTTACAAGAATAAAAGCAGACTTAACTGCCGAAGGAATAGTAATTTTAGAAGATTATGAAAATAAATTTAAAAATGCACTTGATAAATTTAATGAAGGCAGAAGTGAGTATGCTATAAAAAAAGTAGAAGATGAAATAAACAATGATAATACCAATTCAAACCATAATACAGAAAAGGATTCTGATAAAAAAGAAGAAAATGAAGACATTGTGTTTTTTAAGAAAGCAATAGAAGTATTAACAAAAAAATATGATATTGATTCACAAGGCATATATGAATATATGAAAGAAATAGTTGATATTAAACTAGGACCAGATGGAAGAGAAAAAATATGGAAAAAAATAGATGGAAATACTAAGGAATCAACTAGGTATATAAGATGTTTAGTTTTGAATATAGATAATGAAAAGTATGTTATTGATGTTGATGAAAAGATAGTACGACCATTTGATGAGAAAGAATTAACAGAGAAAAGGGCACGTTTCGTGCCATATAAAGAACTTTCTCGTGGTGGTTTTGACTATTATGATGGTACATAACAAATTTTAATATCAGTAGGGATGGTTACGTTTGACGAAAAAAAATAGAAAATAATTAGCAAGTGTCAAACAAAGCCATCCCTATTGACAATAATTGACATAATAATAAAGGAAGTAGAAGAAGATAGATGAAGGAAGAAATAATAGAAAATAAAAATTCATATGAAAAAATAGATTTAACTAGAAAAATTGGAGTATTTGATTCTGGAATTGGTGGAGTTACAGTTCTAAGAGAGTTAATTAAGATTCTTCCAAAAGAAAATTATATTTATTATAGTGATTCAAAGAATAATCCATATGGAGATAAAACTCAAGAAGAGATAATAAATATATGTGACGAAATTGTACAATTTTTTATAAGAAAAAATTGCAAAGCAATTGTAATTGCATGTAATACTGCAACTGCTAATGCGGTTTCGTATTTAAGAAACAAATACAATAACATTCCATTTGTTGCAATTGAACCGGCATATAAAATGGTATATGATTATGCTTATAATGAAGAAACTCTAGTTATGGCAACAAAAGGAACAATCGAAAGTGAAAAGTTTAATTTACTTTATGAAAAATACAATAATCACAAAACAAAATTGTTACCTTGTGTGGGACTAGCTGATGTGATAGAAGAGGGAGACCCAAAAAAGCAAAAGAAAGTATTAGAAAAAATATTAAAACCATATAAAGGAAAAGTTAAAAATGTAGTTCTTCGGTTGTACACATTATCCATTAATAGAACAAGAAATTGCAGAAACTTTAGGAGGAAATATAAAGTTTTTTAATGGAGCGCCAAGACTTGCAAAACACTTATATGAAATTTTGCAGGAAAATGATTTGATAGATGAAAATGAAGGAAAGATAGAATTTTATGATTCAAACCATTCAGAAAAAAAGAAAGAAAGATTTTTTAATAATGTTCTATCTTAAAAAAAGAAGAAGGATAATGCTAAAAAATATTTGTAAAAATAGAAACTCAATATAAAAGATTAACTTTATATATGAGTTTCTTATTTATGCAAAATATTGTTTATAATTCATTAGAGTTCAAAGGTTGAATATATATCTAATAATCTATCTAATTCATAACTTTCAGTCTCCTGATTCATTGAAAGATCATAAAACTCAATTGCATCAGTTTTCATATCATACTCTAAGTATTCTATACATTTATTTTTCAGGTCTTTCAAATCTGTATATGAAAAGTCTTTATCATATTTTTTTACATGTTCAATAAGTAATGATTTTATTTCTTGGTGCAATATATAAATGCAGTAAGAATAGTCCCCCTGGTTTAGCCTTTTTTTAAACTCATTTTTATTAAAGCTCAATATCGTCACCTCCATTAGGATATTCTTGCATTTCTTTTTTATTAGAATCAATACAAGTAGAAAATGATTTTTTAATCTCACTTGGTATTTTCACATATTCATTATCTTTTTTTATATAAACTTGTAATGGCTTACCTGGTTCATATTCACCTAAATTTACATATGTTCTTATAAAGCTCTTTTTCTTACGTCCTTTATCATCAATTATAGTAGACTTAAACTTTTCTGGTACTTTAGATGAATCTCTAAGCCAATTAAGATGTAAAATGAAGTCTTTATTTAAACCATTAGGATTTGCAGCAACGGCTTTCTTTAACACTTTTTCTTGTTCTTTTGTAAAAGGCAAGATTTGTTGCGCTGAAATAATTTCTCCATTAGGAAATGTAAAGTCTGATTTACCTTCGTAGATAGGAATATATTCGTTTCCATTTTGCAGTGAAACCAAAAAGTCTTTTAAAACATTAAGCTTTATATGCTCTCTTACTGGAAATGTAAGCTTAGTATCTAATCCAAGGCAAACAAAATTTGGGTTCAACATTATTTGTGTTCCATCATCTAAAACTGAATCAGGAATTATACCGGCATTTATAATATCAGAACTATTATCCAAATTAGAAATAAGTGAATTTAATATTTCATCTTTCATGTTATAAATATTAATCACAGGACTAATTAGTTCTGCATATAATATTGCATTATTCTCTATAGTATTATTGGACTTAGATAACAATTGCGTAAAGAATTTTTGGTAATCTGTAGAATACAAAGATTTTAATTGTTTAGCTAGTGGAACATAAGAATAAGTTATATAATTTTTGTTTTCATCAGTAGTATATGTATTCTTAGGTAGTGTGCCTTTGTAATAAGCTTCTTGACGATCATTAATAAATCGTTGAGAATGTCTTCGTAACATCATACATTTAATTAGAGTTGTCTCAAGCGCATCTTTATTAATGTCGCTAATATCAAATGTATTATCTAATATTTTAGGCAATACACCTAAAGTTTTAATAGCAAATATACCATTGGCGTAGCTATCTAATTCTTTAGCATATCTATTTATCCAAAATGAATTTAAAATCATTAAATCATGAACTGACATATTACGAAGAATTTGCGGACTTGTAATATCTATATTCTTTTTACCAGAGATAAACTCTTTGAAATCCATCCTTTCAAAGTTTAGAGACTCAAGTTCAGTATATTTTTGAAATAGATTTAATGATGATATTTGCTTTGCAATTGAAGAAATTGAATCTGCAAGTATATTTTTAAGATTTTCAGCTAAAAGCTTTTCATCTTGTGGTAAAAACTTTTTTGCACCAAAAAGATAAAAATTAGCTAATTGCATTGAGAATTCTCTATCATGTTTAGATGAAACATGTTTATTTATATAAGTTTGTATTCTTTTTATTTTTTCCTCTTTTTTAAGTTCAGGGTTTTCTAAGATACTTTTTAATGTTAAATCATTCATCACAAATTTTTCACATTGCGTATATACCTCTTCTTCAAAAGCCTTTGTCATAGATTGAGTGTAAAAAGTTAAATAATCTCTAAAATTGTTTTTTGATGGCATATTCATTTTAAGTGCATCAACTTTTATTTTCCCACTTTTTAATCCGATCATGTATTTCATCAAAAACTTTTGGATTTGACTTTAAATACTGACAAGAAATGTAAAGCATATAGTAATCAAATGCAAAGGAAGATTTAAAAGCAGTTTTACCCAAATCTAAATAATCTTCTCTAAGCAAATCTTCAAATTCTTCTAGTGTTAAGTCGGGGTTTTGACTTTGCATACCTTTTAGATATGGTTGTAGTGTATATATAATATACTTTTTTAAGTTTGATACATCATCTTTTGATATATATTTTTTTGCCTTTTTATAATCCTTCTCAAAAGCAGTCATAAATTTTCCTCCAATATATAAAACTAAACATTATTATACCATATATAAAAGAAAATTACAATTTTTTGAAGAAGTAAACATAAAATGAAGCAAATACTTTTTTTATTGGAATAAATAGTCATCAAATTACTAAAAAAGCAATAAGTAAATCTTATACACAAATTTTAGCAATTACTACTTGAATATATGTGCATGTGTATATATAATAAGATCGATAATAAATATATATATTATTTTTAATATAGGAGGATAAAGTTTGAAAAGGTTAGTTTTAATAGATGGAAACAGTATTATGAATAGAGCGTTTTATGGAATTATGGGAAGCAAAATGCTAACTACAAAAGATGGTAAATATACAAATGCCGTATATGGATTTTTGGCAATAATGTTTAAAGTAATAGATGATTTAAATCCAGACTATATGGCGGTTGCATTTGATTTAAAAGCGCCTACTGCAAGACATAAAATGTATGAAGGCTATAAGGCAACAAGAAAAGGTATGCCAGATGAACTTGCACAGCAAATGCCAATAGTAAAGGAAATTCTAAGAGCAATGAATATTGATATAATAGAAAAAGAAGGATATGAGGCAGATGATGTACTTGGAACCTTATCAAAGTTTGGAGAAAAAAATGGATTAGAAGTTACAATTCTTTCAGGAGATAGAGATACTTTTCAGCTTGCAACAGATAAAGTTACAATACGTATTCCAAGAACAAAGATGGGTAAAACAGAAACAGAAGATTTTAATAGAGAAAAAATAATTGAAACTTATGGATTAGAACCAAAACAATTAATTGAAGTAAAAGGACTTCAAGGCGATACATCTGATAATATTCCGGGGGTGCCGGGAATAGGAGAAAAAACTGCATTAAGTTTGGTGAAGAAGTTTGGAAGTATTGATAATTTATATAATAAATTAGAAGCGGGAGAATCAGAGTTAAAAGGCAAACAAAAAGAAAATTTAGAAAACAATAAAGAGCTTGCCATATTATCAAGAACACTTGGAACAATTAATCTAGAAGTCCCATTTAGTGATACTCTAGAAGATTTACAAGTAGAGGAATGGAATAAACAAGAGGTTTTAAAAATTTTTAAGGAATTAAATTTTAACCGCTATATTGATAGATTTAATCTTCAAGACCAAAATATACAAACAAAAAAAATAGAAGACCTATTTAACATAGAAGAGATGACTTTAAATGAGGAAGAAAAAGTAGAGAAACTAATAAATGAAGTAAAAAGAAGTAAAAAGTTAGTTTTTTTTATAGATAAAAAAGCAAGTGATAAACCAGAAAAGATAATAAAAAAAGAAATAAAATCAATTAGTGTATATACTGGTGGAAAAAGCGTCTTCTTTATTGCAATTCAAGATTCAAGGAAATTTACTTTGAAATTTAAAGAAATCTTTGAAGATGAAAAAATTGCAAAGTATGGATTTGAATTAAGCCAAGATTATGTAATGCTAAGAGAACTAGGCATTAATATGAAAAATTTAATTTATGATGCCAAAATTGCAGCATATGTTATAAATCCAACAGTGAAGTATAATCTATCTGATATTATTGCTCAATATCTTGAAATAGATGTTAATGAATTTTTATCTGAAGATAAAGAAAATGTACAAAATCAAATTAACTTGTTCGATGAATTACAAAAATCAAATGAAGAAAATAAAAACCAGTTAGAGTATGCATTATATGCATATTGTATATATAGTTTGGAAGCAAAAACAAAAGAGAAATTAATTGAAATAGGAAGTCTAGATTTATTTAAAAATATTGAAATGCCACTTGTAGAAGTACTAGCAGAAATGCAGTTTAATGGTATGCATGTTGAAAAAGATGAATTAAAGGAATTTGGAGATAAACTAAAAATTGATTTAGATAAACTCACAAATGAAATTTATGAGCTATGTGGAGAAAAATTTAATATTAATTCAACACAACAATTAGGCGTAATATTATTTGAAAAATTAAAGTTACCAGTGTATAAGAAAACAAAAAAAGGATATTCAACAGATGTAGATATTTTAGAAAAGTTAAAAGGTCAGCATCCTGTAATTGAAAAAATATTGGAATATAGAAGTCTAATGAAGTTAAACTCTACCTATGTAGAAGGATTATTACCATATATTAATGAAAAAACCAAAAGAATTCATTCATATTTTCATCAAACGGTAACTGCAACAGGAAGAATTAGCAGTACAGAACCAAACCTTCAAAATATTCCAACTAGAATTGAACTTGGAAAGAAACTAAGAAAAGTCTTTAAACCAGAAGAAGGGAATATATTTGTAGATGCGGACTATTCACAAATAGAATTAAGAGTACTTGCACATATTTCAAAAGATGAGCATATGATTACTGCATTTAATGAAAACCAAGATATTCATAAACAAGCAGCATCAAAGGTTCTTGGCATTCCCATTGAGGAAGTAACAAAAGAACAAAGAAGTTCTGCTAAAGCTGTAAATTTCGGTATTGTATATGGAATTAGTGATTTCGGATTAGCACAGCAATTAGGAATTAGTAATAAACAAGCAAAACAATATATAGAGCAGTATCTTGAAAAATATAGTGGAATAAAGAAATTTATGGATGAAATTGTTGAAAAAGCAAAGGAACAAGGATATGTTGAAACTTTATTTCATAGAAGAAGATATATTCCAGAGCTAAGTTCAAACAATTACATGGTAAGGCAGTTTGGAGCAAGAGCTGCAATGAATACTCCAATCCAAGGTACGGCAGCAGACATTATGAAAATAGCTATGATTAATGTATATAATGAATTAAAAAAAGAGAAGCTTAATGCTAAAATAATTCTTCAGGTGCATGATGAATTAATCATAGAATGTCGAAAAGAGGAGAAAGAAAAAGTAAAAAAAATATTGAAAAATTGTATGGAAAATGCTATAACTTTGGTAGTGCCGTTAAAAGTAGATATTTCAGAGGCAGACAATTGGTATGAAGCCAAATAATAATTAAACCGAAGATAACATTATAAGGAGAGAATGTGCATTGTCTAAGCTAATAAAAAAGCTTTTTATAATTATTCTAGTAATTGTTATAGCAATTGGAATAATTCATAAGCTAAACATAAAAAATTATATTATGAAAAATATGTATCCAAAAGAATATTCAGAATATGTATACAAATATTCTGAAGAAAATAATATTGATCCATTATTAACATTTGCTATTATAAAAGCAGAAAGTAACTTTAACCCAGAAGCAACATCAAACAGTAATGCAATAGGGCTTATGCAGGTATTAGAAACAACAGCTAAAGAAGTAATGCAAAATAAAACAGAGGAAAATTTTTCAAAAGAAATATTATTTAATGCAGAAGATAATATAAAAATAGGAACAACATATTTTGCTTATTTACTGGACAAATATAACGGGAATATAGCACTTGCACTTACAGCATATAATGCGGGAATAGGTAAAGTAGATAACTGGATAGAAAATGGAATTATAAAAGAAGATGGCTCAGATATAGAAAATATTCCATACAAAGAAACAAATAATTATGTTAGAAAAATATTAAGAGATTATAAAATATATAAAAAAATATATATAAATTAAAATAGGAGGTAAGAATATGTCAGTATTAGTTACAGGAGGAGCAGGGTATATAGGAAGTCATACATGTGTTGAATTATTAGAAGCGGGAGAAAAAATTATTATTGTGGATAATTTTTCAAACAGTAAACCAGAAACACTTGAAAAAATTAAAGAGATTACAGGAAAGGATTTTAAATTTTACAAAGTAGATATATTAGATGAAGAAGGATTAAAAAATATATTTAAAGAAAATCCAGATATTGAATCTGTTATACATTTTGCAGGATTAAAAGCAGTAGGAGAATCTGTTGCAAAACCAATAGAATATTATCATAACAATATAACAGGAACACTTGTATTATTAGATGTTATGAAGAAATTTGGATGCAAAAAAATTGTATTTAGTTCTTCAGCAACAGTATATGGAAATCCAAAAACAGTTCCAATAAAAGAGGATTTTCCATTATTTACAACAAATCCATATGGAAGTACAAAATTAATGATTGAACAAATATTAAATGATGTATATATATCAGACAATGAATGGAGCATTATTTTATTAAGATACTTTAATCCAATTGGAGCACATAAAAGTGGCAAAATTGGAGAAAATCCAAATGGAATACCTAATAACTTAATGCCATATATTAATCAAGTTGCTATAGGAAAATTAGACCATTTAAATGTATTTGGTAATGATTATCCAACAAAAGATGGAACCGGAGTAAGAGATTATATACATGTTGTTGATTTATCAATGGGACACTTAAAAGCTTTAGAAAAGGCAAGAAAGGGTACTGGGGTAGAAGTATATAATTTAGGAACAGGTAAGGGATATTCTGTATTAGAAATTGTAAAAGCATTTGAAGATGCAACAGGAGTAAAAATTAAATATGAAATAACAGCAAGAAGACCAGGAGATATACCAACATGTTTTGCTGACCCAACAAAAGCAAAAGAAGAGCTTGGCTGGGAAGCTACAAGAGATATTAAAGAAATGTGCGAAGACTCTTGGAGATTTACAAAAAATGTGTAAATACAATATAAAATAAAAGTAATAAATATAGTAAACCTAAGAATATAAAATAATATATTTTTAGGTTTTTTTTTAAGCAAAAATAAAGAGCCATTTTAAAAAAGAATAATAAACATAATGAATTGACACCGAAGGAAATTATTTTCTTGTTATGTTAAGTACTACGACAATGTCCAAAAGCAATTAGATATCTTAATGCAAAATTACACAATTTTTTCCAAATTCTATTGAAAAATAAAAATTTATGTTATAATAAAAGCAAATTTACCAAAGAATAATACTAAGGAGGAAATACAAAATGGAAAAAAAATATGTGTACCTTTTTAATGAAGGAAATGCAGGTATGAAAGAAATATTAGGAGGAAAAGGAGCAAACCTAGCAGAAATGACAAATTTGGGAATGCCAATTCCACAGGGATTTACAGTAACAACAGAAAGCTGTAATAAATACTATGCAGACGGTGAAACAATTTCAGAGGAAATAGAAAAGCAAATAAAACAAGCATTAGAAAAGTTAGAACAAAGAACTAATAAAGTTTTAGGAAATAAAGAAAAACCGCTATTAGTTTCAGTAAGGTCTGGTGCAAGAGCTTCTATGCCAGGAATGATGGATACAATATTAAACTTGGGAATTAATGATGAAGTTGCAAAAGTAATAGCACAAAAAAATAGAAGATTTGCTTATGACAGTTATAGAAGATTCATTCAAATGTATAGTGATGTTGTAAAAGAAATACCAAAAAACTTATTTGAAAGAGCAATAGATACTAAAAAAATGCAAAGAGGCTTGAAACTAGATACTGATATGGATGCAAATGATCTAGAAGATTTAGTAAAGGTATTTAAAGGAATTTATTACAAGCAATTAGGTGAAGAATTTCCACAAGACCCAAAAGAGCAATTATTAGATGCTATAAAAGCAGTATTTCGTTCATGGAATAATCCTAGAGCAATTACTTATAGAAGGTTAAATGATATTCCATCTAACTGGGGAACTGCAGTTAATGTACAAGAAATGGTTTTTGGAAACATGGGAGAGGATTGTGGAACAGGAGTTGCCTTTTCACGAAATCCAGCAACAGGTGAAAACGAAATATTTGGTGAATTTCTTATGAATGCTCAAGGAGAAGATGTTGTTGCAGGAATAAGAACACCACAATCTATTGATAAACTTAAGGAAATTAACCCAAAAGTATATGAAGATTTTGCAAAATATGCTAAAATGTTGGAAAATCATTATAAAGATATGCAAGATATGGAATTTACCATAGAACATGGAAAGCTATATATGCTTCAAACGAGAAATGGAAAACGTACTGCAAATGCTGCGTTAAAAATAGCTGTAGACCTTGCAAATGAAGGTATGATATCGAAAAAAGAAGCTGTTTTAAGAATCGAACCAAAACAATTAGAACAATTGTTACATCCAAATTTTAATATAGAAAAATTAAAACTTGCAAAAGCAATAGCTAAGGGACTTGCAGCATCACCAGGAGCTGCAACAGGAAAAGTTGTATTTTCTGCACAAAAAGCAAAAGAACTTGCAGAAGCTGGAGAAAAAGAGCTTATATTAGTAAGACTTGAAACATCACCAGAAGACATCGAAGGAATGGTTGTATGTAATCGGTGTTTTAACAGTTAGAGGAGGAATGACATCACATGCAGCAGTTGTAGCACGTGGAATGGGTACTTGTTGTGTGGCCGGCTGTGGAGAAATAACGATAGACGAAGACAATAAAGTATTTTATGTTTCAAATGGAAGCCAATATCATGAAGGAGATTATATTTCTCTAGATGGTTCTACAGGAAAAGTATATGGAGAAAAAATTGAAACAGTTCCAGCATCACTTTCTGGTAACTTTGCAAAACTAATGTCTTGGGCAGATTCATACCGTAAATTAGGAGTTAGAACTAATGCAGATACTCCAAGAGATGCAAAACAGGCATATGAATTTGGTGCAGAAGGAATTGGTTTATGCAGAACAGAGCATATGTTCTTTGATCCAGATAGAATATCAGCAATTCGTGAAATGATAGTTTCAAAAACTTCAGAACAAAGAGAGAAGGCACTAAATAAATTATTGCCAATGCAAAGAGGAGATTTTGAAGGATTATATAAAGCAATGAAAGGTTATCCAGTAACAATACGATTACTCGATCCTCCATTACATGAATTTTTGCCACATGAAGATGCTGAGATATCAGAACTTGCAAAAGATATGGGAATGTCATTTGAAGAATTAAAAGAGATTGTGGTAAGCTTGCACGAATTTAACCCAATGATGGGACACAGAGGATGTAGATTAGATGTAACCTATCCTGAAATTGCCAAAATGCAAACAAAAGCAATTATTGAAGCAGCAATAAATGTTAACAGAGAAGGAATGAACATTGTTCCAGAAATTATGATTCCATTAATTGGAGATAGCAAAGAATTGAAATTTGTTAAAGAAATTATTACAAAAACTGCCGACAATATTATAGTAAGTTCAGGAGAAAGCCTAAATTACCATGTAGGAACAATGATTGAAATACCAAGAGCATGCTTAATTGCAGATAAAATAGCAGAAGATGCAGAATTCTTTTCTTTTGGAACAAATGATTTAACACAATTAACATTTGGGTTTAGTCGTGATGATGCTGGAAAATTCTTAAAGTCATATTATGAGAAAAACATTTATGAATTTGATCCATTCGCTAAAATAGATCAAGTAGGTGTTGGAAAACTTGTAAAAATGGCTGTAGATTTAGGGAAACAAACAAGACCAAATATAAAACTTGGAATTTGTGGGGAGCATGGGGGAAATCCAGAAACAATAGAATTCTGCCATAAAATAGGATTAAGTTATGTATCATGTTCACCATATAGAGTTCCAATTGCAAGACTATCAGCAGCTCAAGCAGCAATAAAAAATGAAAAATAAAAAAAGGAATGAGGTAGAAAATGGGATTATTTGATATTTTTAAAAATGTAACAACAAAGTTTACAAGCAAAGGACAAGCAAAACTTCCAGAGGCACAGTTCATAAATAGTGCAACTGCAGATAAAGCTTTTATTCATGAAAATGCCTATATAGAGGCATACACAAAGCAACTAAATACTAAACCATCTAATATCATTTGCTTAGAAGATAATGGCAAAATAATCAAAATGAAACATAATGACTCGGATATGCAAGTTAAATCAGTGAAGAAATTAAAAGAATCTTTAAAAGTAGAAGATGGCAGACAGATAGATTTATATAGAGGAATACTAGAAAAAGATGAAAAAAAGAAATTAGTGTACTTTGGATTAGAAAGTGGAGTAAATTTACATGATGCATTAAAAGATAAAAATAAAAAATATAAAGTATCAAATAAAATAACAAAGATGTTTACAATGACTCAAGATAATATACCATCAAAGTTTGTAGGAAGTTTAGTTGAAGATGATATATATAGAAATTATTGTATTACAAAGTCTTCAAAGCTTGAAAATTATGTAGATAGAATAGAGGAAAAGAGAAAGCAAACTCTATTAGAAAAAAGACAAAAGAATAAATCTATAAAAAATAAAAAATAAATTTCAATTTAATCCTTGAAAATTTTGGTGATTTATTGTAGAATATATACAAATTATATAACAAGGGAGTGTTTTTATTATGTCTTTGTTGAAGTTTTCAGTTAAAGAAAGCAATGCCCCTTTTCTCTTTTCTCTTTTAAATTCTTTTATTGAAAAAGAAGGTGAACAAATTATTCGCAAATTCGGAACGTTTCCTCAAAAAATGCGGATAGATATTAGGCCACTTACAGAACCAAAATTTTTAAGTGTTGAGATACATGGTGACTTAAATCATATTTGCGATGATTTTATTGAACCGTTAGAAAATTTTCTCAACAATGAAAACAAAGAAAATGATTTGAAGAATGAAGAGGTAATGCGTTTCTTAGATGAATTAAATTGTTGGCAACTTGTACAGCTAATTGCCTACATCGATGAGACAATCAATAATCAATAAAAAACAAAAAGGGAGATCTTTTAATTTTGATCTCTCTTTTCCCTTTTTAAGATAAAAAACTATAAATCTATTGTAGGTTGATATTTTTCAAGCCACATATTAACTTGGCAAAGGTAAGCCATAAGCTGAGGACCTGTCATTAACTGGCCAAACCAAGGTCTAGTAAATGCTTTCCCATCTGTCTTAATAATATCTAAAATATATTGTCTATTTAATAATGAGTTAATTGGAGCGTTTTTATTTTCCATTATATCTGTTAACATTCCTTTGACTTTTTGCAGATAAGTTGGATTCCAAGTTTTAGGATATGGGCTCTTTTTACGATCAACAATTTCAGAAGGAAGTAAATCTTTCATAACATAACGTAAAAGTCCTTTTTCGCGCCCATTTAAAGCTTTAATTTCCCATGGAATATTCCATACATATTGTGCTAATCGATAATCACAAAATGGAACTCTTATTTCAAAACCATTATACATTGCCATTCTATCAGAACGATCTAAAAGTGTTTGCATAAACCAATTTAATGTCAAATGAGAGATTTTTCTTTTTTCTTGTGTTTCTTTTGAATCTGTATCTAAAATATTAACTTCATTTAAACTTTCAGCATAACGGAAATTAACATAATCTTTTAAATGAACTTTTTTCGCAATCTCAGGATTTAAGAGAGTCTGTCTTTCGTCTAACGCAATTGACCATGGAAATGTCCCACTATTTAAAGCATCATCACGGAAAAACCATGGATAACCACCAAAGATTTCATCTGAACATTCTCCAGTTAAGGTAACAGTAGCATGCTTTTTAACATTTTTGCAAAATAAAAGAAGTGAAGAATCAACATCAGCCATTCCTGGATAATCTCTTGCAAGCATTGCATCTTCTAAACTGTCTGCAAGTTCGGGAGTGTCTAAAATTATAGAATGATGATTAGTGTTAAGTTTATTTTTCATTAAATTAATATAGTAATTATCAGAATTAGGCTGAAAATCGGTTTTAACAAAGTTTTTATCATTATCCACATAATCTACCGAATAAGTATTTAAAGGTGGTAATCCTTTTTCTTTACAGTAATTTGCGGCATATAAAGTTATTATACTAGAATCTAATCCTCCAGATAAAAAAGTACATAATGGAACATCAGAAACTAGTTGTCTACGAATAGAATCTTCTAATAAGAATCTGACCTTATCACATGTTGTTCCAAAGCTATCTTTATGAGGTAAAGAAACAAGTGACCAATACTTTTCTACATGTAACCCAGAACTATTAAAAACACCATAGCTTGCTGGTTTTAACTCATGAATATCTTTAAAAATGCCATGACCTGGTGTATGACTTGGTCCTAATCCAAACAATTCGCTAATTCCTTCAGAATCAATTTTAGCTGTAATTCCTGGATATTTAAATAAAGCTTTTACTTCTGAAGCAAAAACGAAAGTACCATCTACTATAGAATAGTAAAAAGGTTTAACTCCAAAATGATCTCTTGCAACAAATAATTCTTTTTCTTTTGAATTCCATATTGCAAAAGAAAAAATTCCATTTAATTTGTGAATAATATCATATTTCCAAAAAGAAAAGCCTTTAAGTAAAACTTCTGTATCGCTATGTCCATCAAAAGTAAAACCATTTTCTGAAAGTTCATCCTTTAATTCTTTTGTATTATATATTTGACCATTATATACTAAAGAATAAGTATTTCCTTGATATCTAAAAATCATAGGCTGCTTTCCACCATCTGGGTCTATAACAATTAATCTTTTATGACCAAGACAAACATTCTCTTCAAAGTACATTCCGTCTTCATCAGGGCCCCTTTTAGCAATTTCATTATTCATATTGTTTAGAACATTCCTAAAACTTGAAACATCTTTAAATGGATTTGCAAATCCAACTAAACCACACATAATAAAGTACCTCCATATGTTTTTTTATTAGTATATGCCAAATAAATAAAAAAGTTTCGGAATACAATTGACAAAACGAAAAAAAACTAGTATACTTTTAAGGTGACAAAATAATAATGTTAAAAATTAGAATATATACATAATTCTAGATATATACAAGGGAGGGAATAAAAATGGCACAACCAAAAAGAAGATGGTCAAAAGCAAGAACACATTTAAAAAGATCTACATGGAAATTAGAAAAACAAAATTTAGTAGAATGTTCACACTGTCATCAACCTATAATGCAACATAGAATATGCCCAAGTTGCGGATATTATAATGGAAAACAGGTAGTTACAAAAAAAGAAGCATAAAAAGAAAATAATATGCCATACAAAAATAGTATGGTATATTTTTTTATTCAAAAAATACTATTGAAATTTTTAACAAACAAAAGTATAATTTAAAAAATAATAGTAAAGAAAGATATTAAATAAATTTAATAATGGGTGAAAACTATGAAATCATATTTAATAAAAGATACTTCAAAAGAAGAAAGAAAAGAAATTGTAAAAAAAGCATTAGCGGTTTCTTGCGTAGGTGGGAAGATGCCAAGTCAAGATGTTTTAGATTTAGCTAAAGAATATATTGATGGAAATATGGAAATTGCCGAAATTCAGAAAAAAGTATTAAATAAATATAAAAAATAAAAAGGAGTCTGTAATATATGAAGGAAGAATTACAAGAACAGTATGAATTAGAAAAAAAGGAGCTATATAATTTATATAAAAGAGATCCATATGTATATAAGAATGGTACATTAAAGAATAAACTAGGTATTACAGATTACGAAGAATTAAGACAAGCAGAATCAGACATTTCTTTTATTAAGTTATTTACACTTGAGCAAGATTTATCAATTCAAAAATTTGATGTTAATGATATAAAAAGAATTCATAAGTATATTTTAGGGGATATATTTGATTGGGCAGGTGAGTTTAGGACTGTTCCAATAGTAAAGTCAGAAAAAATACTACGGAGGAGATACTGTTAGATATGCAGAGCCTGAAGAAATACAAACAAATTTAAGTAATGCAGTTAGAAGGCTAAATAATGCAAGCTGGTCTAAAAAGAAAATTGATCAACTAGTAACAGATTTTACTATGGACATTGCATATATGTGGCAAACGCATCCATTTAGAGATGGAAACACAAGGACTATGATTGCATATGCATTGCAATTTGCAGAGCAACATGGGTTTAAATTAGACGAAAACCTGATATTACAGCATTTTGATTATGTAAGAGGAGGCTTGGTATGGGCTTCACAAGAAAATTATTCCGATTTTAGTTATTTGAAAAAAATTTTTAAGGATGCAATCTTAAGGCAGAAAAATATAAATTCAACCAATCAAATAGAAAATCAAGAAAGATAAGTATGATTTCTAGTTGTTATTATAGGCTTAATAAAGTGGCAATAGCTTCGATATATTAATTATTAATAAAAAAATGTTTTATTTAATAGTATATTGTGATATAATCACGATACAAAAGAAATAGAGGTGAAATTTATGGCAAAACCAACAGTTGCAATTGTAGGTAGACCAAATGTTGGAAAATCAACATTTTTTAATTATTTAGCAGGGAAAAGAATATCAATTGTTGAAGATACTCCAGGTGTAACTAGAGATAGAATTTATGCTGAAACAAATTGGAGAGGAAGAAATTTTACAATAATTGATACAGGAGGAATAGAACCAGAATCTGAAGATATTATTATATCACAAATGCGTAGACAGGCAGATATTGCAATCGAAATAGCAGATGTTATAGTATTTGTAACAGATATAAAACAAGGTGTAACTCAAAGTGATAAAGAAATTGCTTTAATGCTCAAAAAATCTAATAAACCAATAGTACTTGTTTGTAATAAAGCAGATAATTATGGAAAGGTTTCTGATGATATTTATGAATTTTATAATTTAGGAATTGGTGAACCTCATGCTGTATCATCTGCAAATGCTATAGGGATTGGAGATGTTTTAGATGCAATTTATGAACATTTTCCAGAATGTACATCAGACGATGATGATTCAAGTCTTATTAAAGTAGCAGTTATAGGAAAACCAAATGTAGGAAAGTCGTCATTAATTAATAAAATTTTAGGAGAAAACAGAGTAATTGTAAGTAATATAGCCGGAACGACACGTGATGCTATCGACTCATATTTTGAAAATGAATATGGAAAGTATGTATTCATTGATACTGCTGGTATTAGAAGAAAAAATAAAGTAACTGAAAATCTAGAAAGATACAGTGTAATGCGTTCACTACTTGCAGTCGAAAGAGCAGATGTATGTTTACTTATGTTAGATGCAAATGAAGGTGTAACAGAACAAGATGCAAAAATCGCAGGAGAGGCTCACGAAGCTGGAAAAGGAGTTATTATTGTTGTAAATAAATGGGATGCATACGAAAAAGATGATAAAACTACAGAGAAGTATAAAAAGGAAGTTTATAATAAGCTTGCATATTTATCTTATGCACCAATTATATTTATATCAGCTAAAACAGGACAAAGAGTAAATAAAATATACGAATTAATTAACAATGTTGCAAACCAAAATGCAATGAGAATTTCAACTGCTGTATTAAATCAAGTTCTTAATGAAGCAATAGCAATAGTACAGCCACCAACAGATAAAGGAAAGCGTCTAAAAATATATTATATGACTCAAGGCTCTACAAAGCCACCAACATTTGTTGTATTTGTAAATGATAAAAAACTATTTCATTTTTCATATGAAAGATATTTAGTAAATCAATTACGAAAGGAATTTATTTTAACCGGAACTCCGATTAGAATAATTGTAAGAGAAAAAAAGGATAAAGATGTATAAAATAAGATGGGAGTTGATTTTTTATGACTGCATATATAGTTATGGCGATAATAGCATATGCTATAGGTAGTGTTAATTTTTCGGTAATATTTAGTAGAAAATTTGCAGGATTTGATGTAAGAGAAAAGGGAAGTGGAAATGCTGGTACGACCAATATGTTAAGAACTGTTGGAAAAAAAGCAGCAATAATTACACTTGTTTGTGATATTTTAAAAGGTGTAGTTTCAATATTAATTGCAATATTAATTGGTAATATTGCAAAAGATGTTGATAAAGCTATTCTTGTTCAAATTGCAGGTTTTTGTGCTGTACTTGGACATACATTTCCAATCTTTTTTGAATTTAGAGGAGGCAAGGGTGTTGCAACTTGTTTAGGAATTTTATTACTTACAAATTGGCAAATTGGATTAATATGCCTTACATTTGGGGTATTATTAATTGCAATAACTAGAATGGTCTCTTTAGGTTCGATTATGGCTGCAATTTTATATCCAATTTTAACAATCTTTATACATGAAAATTATATTGTAGATGGAAATTATGTTATTTTTGGAATATTGTTAGGTCTATTTGTTGTGTTTAATCATAGAAAAAACCTACAAAGAATAATAAGTGGTACAGAGAATAAAATTAGTTTTAAAAAATAGAATATATAACGGAGGAAAAAATGAAAAAGGTTGCAATTATAGGAAGTGGAAGTTGGGGAGTTGCACTTGCAATTCACTTAGCTAAAATGAATAATGAGGTAAAAATATGGTCGTTTGAAAAAGAAGAAGCAGATTTAATCAATAATGAAAAAAAATGTAAATTTTTGCCTAATGTAGATTTACCTGATAATATTGTTTGTTATACAAATATGGAAGAAGTAATTAAAGATTCTGATGTGGTTTTACATGTTACACCATCAAAGTTCACAAGAAATATAATAAAACAATACAAAGGATATTTAAGTAATCAACCAGTTATAATGTGTTCAAAAGGATTTGAAAGTGATACATTATATACATTAAATGAAGTTATGAAAGAAGAAATGCCAAATATTAAAACAGGAGTATTTTCAGGACCTAGCCATGCAGAAGAGGTAGCAATAGGTGTACCTACAGCTATTGTAATTGCTTCAAAAGATGAAAAAGTAAGATGTGATATTCAAGATTTGTTTATGAATGAAAATATGAGAATATATACTTCTGAAGACTTAATTGGAGTAGAAGTAGGTGGCGGTCTAAAAAATATAATTGCATTTTGCGCTGGAATTGCCGCAGAAATTGGACTTGGAGATAATAGCTTTGCAGCTCTTGTAACTAGAGGGTTAGTTGAGATAAAAAGATTAGGAACAGCAATGGGAGGAAATGTAGACACTATTTATGGTTTAACTGGTCTTGGCGATTTATTAGTTACTTGCCTAAGTGAACATAGTAGAAATAGAAGAGCAGGTAAACTAATTGGAAGAGGTCTATCTATTGAAGAAGCAAAAAAGGAAGTTGGAATGACAATAGAAAGTATTGATAATATTGAAGTTGCATATAAACTTGCTAAAAAGTATAATATAGAAATGCCTATAGTAAATGCAGTATATTCTGTACTTTATGAAGGACTTAAACCAGAACTTGCGGTAAAAATGTTAATGACTCGACAAAGAAAATGTGAATAAATTTTTAAATTCTTTACATACTAATACAAAAATAGAGAGTAATTAAGGAGGAATTCTAAAATGGAATTTATAGAAAAAATTACAAAAACAGCAAGCCAAACTTATAAGCATACTACGGAAAAAACTAGCAAAATAGCAAAAGAAGTAAAATTAAAATCAATAATGAATCAAGACAAACAAAAAATTCGTCAAATATACGAAAAAATTGGTGAAAGAGTTTACCAAAATCATATAAGAGAAAATGATGAAAATGCAGTAGAAGAAATAGAAAGATTATGTCATGAAGTTGATGCATATAGTGAAGAAATTGAAAACACAAGAATGGAAATATTAAAACTAAAAGATTTAAAACAATGTCCATATTGTAATTATGAAATTGCTTTGAGTTTCAGTTTCTGTCCAAACTGTGGAGCAAAGCAAGAAAATAACAGCAGTGAAGAAACTACTAAAGAAGAAAATACAGAAAGCCAAGAAAATGAAAACTCAAATGAGAGTTCACAAGAATAAAAAATGAAATGTAAAAAACTAAAGTAATATTCGAAAAAATATTCTTTAGTTTTTTTATATGTTTAATTTGCCAAACGATAAAAGTATTATTATTTAATATGGAAACCTTTCATATAAATATCTAATAATTTCATCTGCATTATCATCACTAACATGAATAAAACAGCCTTCGTCCATACTAATCCACATACTTATTTTATAAGCATCATCATTTTCTATAAAGGCACCAATTATATCTACAATTTCAATAGGATTTTCAAATTTCTGTTCCCATTCTAAATCCGCTTCTATTTTAAAATCAGAATTATAAAAGTGTTTCAAAAACTTTTCAATTTCACCATTTATATTACTATACAAACGAACAACTGTACTCATAACTCAATAATCTCCTTTAATATATTATTATACAAATTTATAAATATCTTATTCATGGAATAAAAATCTATTTTTTGAGAAAAATATATAAAGAGGTGGAAATTATGTTAAAATTAACATATTCGAGAAAAATTATCTTAGCTTTTTTTATTTTTATAATTACTATTTTTACACTAACTGGATGTGCTAAAAAAGACAATAAGCAAGATATAGAAAAAGAAAAAGTAAAAGATGAAATATGTTTTTTAGATGAAACAATAATAACAATGATGAATAGAGCAAATAATATTTCTTTTAATAATTATAAAGTTATATCTGAGAATATAAAACAAGAAAAAACTGGAAGTACTCACCGGACAAAGTGATAAGGAATCTAGCATTTCTGAATCATCTGATGAAAACAGTACATCTTCTAATTCTAGTCAAAAGTCTGAGAGTGAAAATGAAGATAACAAGGTTTTCAAATTATCTAGAGATATAATGTTATTAGATAATAAAGATAGTATGCAAATTGAATGGGAAGAAATAAAAAGAGATGTTGAAAATTTATATTCTATTTGGGCAACTATATCAATAGATCTTAAAAGTGTTGGAGCAAATAGTGATGATATCTTACAATTTAATAACATTTTAGACGATATAGCAAAGTCTGCTCAAAAAGAAGATAAGAAAGCTTCTATTATAGGCATGTCAAAGCTTTATAATCTGATTCCAAAATATATGGAGTCATTTTCAAATAATGAATTAGAAAAGTGTGTTTTTATTACAAAAAGCCATATTTTGAATGCATATGCACAAGTAGATAATAATGATTGGAACAAAATAAATGAAGAATTAAAGTTAGCAAATGAATCTTTTAGTAAAATAGATAAAGAGAAAATTAATTCAAATAAAGAATTGAATATAAATCGTTGTGAATTACTACTAAAAGAATTACAAAACTCTGCAGAGAAACAAGACAAACAAATTTTCTATTTAAGATATAAAAATGCTATTCAGGAATTAAATATTTTGTAAAATAGTCAAATTTTCTTAATATTGGAAAAATTATAAACAATTGCTGTATTGACAAATTTAATATAATATTTTAAAATATCAAATAGGAGTAAATTGAATAGTCGCGTATAGCAAGGTCGAAAGGCAGCGTACGAGGAAAGTCCGGGCTCCATAGAGCAATGATGCTGGATAACGTCCAGTGAGGGAAACCTTAAGGAAAGTGCAACAGAAAATAACCGCCTGAAATTTTAGGTAAGGGTGAAAAGGCGAGGTAAGAGCTCACCGCTTGCATGGTGACATGCAAGGCTATGTAAACCCCATCTGGAGCAACACCGAGAAAAGAAGGCTAAGACTGCTCGTCATCTTCTTAATTTGGTGGCTTGAGACATATAGTAATATATGTAGTAGATAAATGACTATTTTAAATGACAGAACCCGGCTTACAGGTTTACTTAATTTATCAAAAAAGATAGGTTTAACGCCTATCTTTTTTGATGCAATTTTTTACATCAAAGCTTCAATTTCATGAGGAATTTTTGCTACATATTCTACTTTCTGTTTAGTAATAGGATGATTAAAGCTTACTTTGTAAGCGTGAAGAGCTTGTCTGGTTATTTTGTCACTTTTATTTCCATATAAAGTATCTCCAATAATTGGATGTCCAATATAGGCAAGGTGCACACGAATTTGATGTGTTCTTCCGGTCTCTAAAGTACAGTGAAGAATAGAATAATCATTATTATTCTTAATGAGGTCATAATGAGTAACTGCAATATCTCCATTTTCATTTACACACCTTTCAATTATACTATTTTCTTTTCTACTAATTGGCTTATTTATAATTCCGCTTCTATTTTCAAAATTTCCTTCACAAATAGCAATATACTCTTTTACAAAAGATTTTTTTTTCATTTGCTTTATTAAACATTCTTGTATATATTCATTTTTAGCGAAAATAACTATTCCTGAGGTATCCTTATCTAATCTATTAACAGGTCTTATTTTCTTTTTTAATCCGATTTTTTCAAAATAATATTTTAATCCATTAGATAAACTGTTTTCGTAATGCATCATTGATGGATGAACAGGAGTATTACTTGGCTTATTAATTACTATATATGAATCATCTTCATATATTATATTTAAATCCATTTTAGTAGAGACAATGTTGCTATTGTCCTCTTCAAAGTCAATCAAAATAGAAACTTCATCACCGCACCTTAACATTTTGACTTACACTACATATACTAGAATTCAAAAAAATTTTATTATTTCTTTTTAATTTTAGAAGTAAACGATCTGAAATTTCAAATTTTGTTTTTAATACTTCTTTTACATTAAAGAATAAATCTGATTCTCCGTAGAATATAAGTTAGATTCATTTTATAATCCTCCACAATTTTGCAATTTTCTTTTATATGTGTTTCATTATAATATAAAAGGCATGCAAATATCAATATAATTAGCTAAACTTACTATCATATTGCTTTTTGTAACAATTTCAGCAAGAATATATTAAAATAGCTTGTGCTTTTTCAAAATTACTTATATAATATAGAAGAAATTAAACAAAGACGAAAGGAGTAATAATAATGTCTTTTATAGAAACAATTAAACAAAGAGCAAAACAAAGCAAGAAAACGATTGTTCTTCCAGAAGGAAATGATATAAGAACAATAGAAGCAGCTTCCATTGCATTAAAAGAAGACTATGCAAATATTATTTTAATCGGGGATGAAAGTGAAATCTTACAAATAGCAAAAGAACATAAGTTTGATATATCAAAATCAAAGATTATAAACCCAATGAAATGCGAAAAATATGAAAAATATGTAAAAGCATTTTATGAACTTAGAAAAAATAAAGGAATGACTATAGAAAAAGCAAGAGAATTTATTAAAGAAGAAACATATTTTGGAATGATGATGGTAAAAGAAGGCGATGCAGATGGTCTAGTTTCAGGAGCAGTTCATTCAACGAAAGATACATTAAAACCAGCACTTCAGATTTTGAAAACAGCGCCTGAAACAAAACTTGTATCAGCATTCTTTTTAATGGTTGTTCCAAATTGTGAATTTGGAGAAAATGGAACATTTGTATTTTCAGATTGTGGATTAAATGAATACCCAGATAGCGATAGTCTATCTGAAATTGCAATTTCATCAAGTAGAAGTTTTAAACAACTAGTTGGTAAAGAACCTAAAGTAGCGATGCTATCATATTCAAGTTATGGAAGTGCACATTCACCATTAACAGAAAAAGTGGTAGAAGCGACTAAAATATTAAAAGAGAAAAAGCCAGATTTAATTTGTGATGGTGAATTACAATTAGATGCTGCTATAGTTCCAGAAATAGCTAGCAGAAAAGCGCCTAGTAGTCCACTTAAAGGTATGGCAAATACGTTAATATTCCCAGATTTAGATGCAGGAAATATTGGATATAAATTAGTTCAAAGATTGGCAAAAGCAGAAGCCTATGGTCCTTTATGCCAGGGAATTGCAAAACCTGTAAATGATCTATCAAGACGGATGTTCAAGTCAAGATATAGCAGGTGTTATTGCAATCACTGCAGTTCAAGCACAAGAAATATAAATTTATAAAGGAGCTAAAAATATGAAAATTTTGGTTTTAAATAGTGGTAGTTCATCTTTAAAATATCAATTAATTGATATGGAAATGCAAACGGTTTTAGCAAAAGGAAATTATGAGAGAATTGGCCAGTATAATTCGTTTTTAACTCACAAAGTAAATGGAGAAAAGCATAACTTTGAAAAGCCTGCTACAAACCATGAAAAAGCAATTACTTTTGTTCTAAATAGATTGATAAATGCAAAATATGGTGTTATTAAATCTGTAGATGAGATAGATGCAATCGGCCATAGAGTTGTTCATGGTGGTGAAAAGTTTACAAGGCCAGTGGTAATTACAAAAGAAGTATTAGATGGAATTAAAGAATGTACAGAACTTGCGCCATTACATAATCCTGCAGCAATTGCAGGAATTGAAGCTTGCAAAAAGGTGATGCCAGATAAACTTAATGTGGCAGTATTTGATACGTCATTTCATCAAACAATACCAGAAGAAAGTTATATTTATCCAATTCCATATAAATATTATGAAAAATATAAAATACGTAAATACGGATTTCATGGAATTTCTCATGAATATGTTGCAAATAGAGTAGCAGAGATTATGGGAAAACCAATTGAAGATTTAAAAATAGTAAATTGTCATTTAGGGCAAGGGGCAAGTGTATGTGCTATAAAAAATGGAAAGTCAATAGATACTAGTATGGGATTTACACCTCTCGGCCGGAATTCCAATGGGAACAAGAAGCGGAGATATAGATCCATCTGTTGTAACTTATATTGCTAAATTGAGAAACCACTCGGCAGACGAAATGGATGAAATACTAAATAAGAAATCTGGTGTATATGGAATATCTGAAGTTTCAGTAGATTTTAGAGATATCGAAGCAGAAGCGGATGAAGGAAATCATAAAGCAATTCTAGCTTTAGAAAGTTTTGCATATTTAGTTGCACAATGTATAGCGAAATATGCTGTTTCAATGGGTGGAATTGATGTAATAACATTTACAGCAGGGGTTGGTGAAAAAGGTCCAAAATCAAGAGAGCAAATATGTAATTACTTAAGATTTCTAGGTGTTGAATTAGATTTAGAAAAGAATAAAATTAGAAATGAAGAAGTAAAAATATCAAAACAGGATTCTAAAATAGATGTATATGTAGTGCCTACTAATGAAGAATTATTAATAGCAAGGTTTACATCAGAATTTTTAAATAAATAAATTTCGAAGGGATTGATCAAAAATATGAAAATTTTAGTTTTAAATTGTGGAAGTTCATCATTAAAATATCAATTAATGAACATGGATGATGAGTCTGTTATGGCAAAAGGAAATTATGAAAGAATTGGGCAGAATAATTCATTTTTAACACATAAAGTTAATGGTGAAAAGTATGTCATAGAAAATCCAGTTCCAACACATGATGAAGCAATTAAGCTTGTAATGGAACAATTATTACATAAAGATTATGGAGTAATAAAGAGTTTAGATGAAATAGATGGAATTGGACATAGAATAGTTCATGGTGGAGAAAAGTTTAAGAAATCTGTTTTAGTTACAGATGAAGTAATAAAAGGTATAGAAGAATGTTCAGATCTAGCTCCAGTACACAATCCAGGTGCTTTAATGGGAATTAAAGCTTGTCAAAGATTAATGCCAGATAAAAAGATGGTTACTGTATTTGATACAGCATTTCATCAGACAATACCAGAAGAAAGATATTTATATCCTATACCATATCATTATTATGATGCATATAAAATTCGTAAATATGGTTTTCATGGAACAAGTCATTCATATGTTTCAAAAAGAGTGGCTGAGGTTATGAATAAAGATATTAAAGATTTAAAAATTATTGTATGTCATATAGGACAAGGTGCAAGTTTATGTGCTGTACAAAATGGAATGTCAGTAGATACTAGTATGGGACTTACTCCTCTTGGAGGTATCATGATGTGTGCAAGAAGCGGAGATTTAGATCCATCCATTGTTACATATTTAATGAAAAAAGAAAATTTATCTTCTGATGAAATGGATAAAATATTAAATAAAGAATCTGGAGTTTTAGGTATATCTGGATTAACACCTGATATAAGGGATATAGAAAAAGCCGCTTCTGAAGGAAATAAAAGAGCGGAACTTGCTTTAAAAGCATATGATTTAAATATTGCACAATATATAGCAAAGTATGCAGTTTCTATGGGAGGTGTAGATGTTATAGCATTTACAGCAGGTGTTGGTGAAAATCAAACAAATAGAAGACGCGAAATATGTAAAAAACTTGAATTTTTAGGTGTAAAATTAGATGAAAGTAGAAATGAAGTAAGAGGAGAAGAAAAAGAAATTTCTTGTGATGATTCGTTAATAAAAGTATATGTTATTCCTACAAACGAAGAGCTGGTTATTGCAAGAGATACAAAAGAACTAATTAGTAAATAATTAATAGTTTGAAATGAATAATGAATAATTAATAATGCATAAGGAGGAAACCATGGAAGGGGAAGTATCAAAAGATAAAAAAACAACTTCTAAAGCAGACAAAAAGAAGTTGAAAGAAGAATTAGATAATGAAAATAATCTGCAAGAATCTACTGATTCAGAAAAAAAAGAAATGGAAAAAGCTAAAGAGGAAACATCTAAGCTCGAAACAGAACCAAGAAGAATAAAAATACCGTTAGTAGGATTAATTCTCTTTCTTATACTAGTGAATGTCATTGTAATTTCAATAATTTTATTAGTGTCATTAATTGATTAAATATTTGTTAAAATATTAGGAGGATGAAAGGTGAAAAGAGTAGTTTTAATAATTGCTAGTATAGTAGCAGTAGTTGCAGTTGGAGTTGGCGGATTTTTTTATTACAAATCAATTAATGAGGATAAAAATAATCCAAAAGAACTATTTATAAGTTATTATGATGATTTAAAGAATAAAGATTATAAAAAAATGTATGAATATTTAACCGAGAAAAGTAAATCTTCAATAAATGAAGCGGACTTTATTGCTAGAAATAAAAATATTTATGAAGGTATTGAAGCAACAAACATGGAAGTATCAATTATACAAGTAAACAAAATTTCTGGTAAAAAAACACAAATAAAATATCAAACAACAATGAGTACAGTTGCAGGCAAAATTAGTTTTTCTAATACAGCAAATTTTATAAAAGCAGAAGATAAAAAATATTATTTAGATTGGTCATCAAAATTAATACATCCTGATTTAGAAAATACAGATAAAATAAGAGTATCTAGAATAAAATCATTAAGAGGACAAATAATTGACAGAAATGGTGTTTATTTAGTTAAAAGAGGTACAGCATCTTCTGTTGGAATAGTTCCTGGCAAAATGAGCGAAAATAAAGAGGAAGATATAAAGAAAATATCAGAATTATTAGATGTATCCACAGAAAGTATAAATTCTAAGATTAATGCTTCATATGTAAAGAAAGATACTTTCGTACCAATAAAGACTGTTTCAAAAAATCAAACAGATTTAATAAATTCTCTTTTAAAAATTAATGGAATAAAGATTGAAGATACAGCACAAAGAGAATATCCATTAGGAGATACGATATCTCATTTAGTTGGATATGTTCAAAGCATTAGTGGAGATGAATTAAAGAAAAATATAGATAAAGGATATACTTCAAGTAGTGTAATTGGAAAAACTGGACTTGAAAAAGTTTACGAAGATAGGCTAAGGGGAATAGATGGATACGAAATTTATATTGCAGATTCTAGTGAAGCAAAAAAACATACTATTGTAAAAAGAGAGAAAAAAGATGGGGAAGATATTAAACTTACAATAGATTCTAATTTACAAACAAAAATTTTTGAAGAATATAGTGGAGATAAAAGTGCAACAGTAGTTATAAATCCAAAGACAGGAGAAATTTTAGCATTAGTTAGTACTCCTTCTTATGACTCAAATGATTTTATTAATGGCATATCTAATGAAAAATGGAATGCCTTATCAAATGATGAAAATAAGCCATTATATAGTAGATTTCAAGCTACCTGGGCGCCAGGTTCATCATTTAAGCCAGTTGTTGCAGCAATTGGTCTTACAAACAATAAATTTACTGCAGATGATAATTTTGGAAAAAGCGGAACAAGTTGGAGAAAGGATTCTAGTTGGGGTAATTTTAGAGTAACAACACTTGCAACATATGGAGGACCAGCTAATTTAAAGAATGCATTAGTTTACTCAGATAACATATATTTTGCTAAAGCAGCATTAAAAATTGGAACTCAGACATTAACAAATGAACTTACTAAAATTGGATTTAATTCAGTAGTACCATGTAATTTAGCAATGACTGCTTCTCAATATGCAAATTCAGCTGGAATTACATCAGAAGCACAACTTGCAAATACTGGATATGGTCAAGGAGAAGTTTTAGTAAATCCTATTCATATGGCTTCAATATATTCTGGTTTTGTAAATGATGGAAATATGATTAAACCATATTTAGAATATAAAGAAAATACAAAAAATCCGGAATATTGGATAGAGAATGCTTTTTCAAAAGAAGCGGCAAATACTGTAAAAGAAGATTTAGTTCAAGTTGTAGAAAGCCCAGCAGGAACCGGACATAGTGCAAAAACACCAGGACTTAGATTAGCTGGTAAGACAGGAACAGCAGAAATAAAGAAAACAACAACAGATAAAACTGGTACAGAGTTAGGCTGGTTTAATGCTTTTATAGCAGATGATGATAGTGAAAAACAAATGCTTGTTGTAAGCATGGTAGAAGATGTTAAAAACCGTGGTGGAAGCCATTATGTAGTGCCTAAAGTTAAAAAAATATTTGGATATTAAAAATATTTATTATAAAACAAAAGATTACTCCATAAGGAATTTTATATTATGGAGTAATCTTTATTTTCATAATAAAATTGGTTGAATTTGCTCTTTATCTAATGCCTGTTCGAGTGTTTTTACAATATAGTTTGGATCAAAAACTAATGAACGAGGCTTTGTAATTGGATTATCTTGCCTAAATGGGACAAAAAAATAATTATTTCTATTAAGTAATTTTCCAATATTTTCTGCACTTCCACTTAATCCATCATTAGTTGAAATGGCAATTACAATAGGATTATTATTTCTTAAATGAGATTTAGCTGCCATAAGAGCTGGTGTATCTGTAATTCCGTTTGCAAGTTTTGCAATTGTATTACCACTACATGGAGCAATTATCATTATATCGGTTAAGTGCTTGGGACCTATTGGCTCTGCATCTTGAATTGTATGAATAATTTTTTGCTCAGTCATATTCTCTATTTTCTCAATAAATTCTCCGAGCTTTTCCAAATTTTGTATCTAATTTATAACTATTATATGACATAATAGGAATTACTTTAGCTTCTTCTTTTATTATTTTTTCCATTTGTTCTATTGTTTTTTGAAATGTACAAAAAGAACCTGTTAAAATAAATCCTATTTTTTTACCTTTTAATTTCAAATATAAACCACCTCCATAACTTAATATATTAATATATAATATGTTATTATGTTAATAAGGTGAAAATACAAAGTTGAAAAAAATTTTTGAAAAGGTGTTGACAAAGAACCTATGTTCGTATATAATCTATCTTACAGAATATATGTTCGCATAAGGAGGGCTTATGAAAATAAAAAATAAGAAGAAATTTATACTATCGAATTTAATATTATTTAGCATATTGTTACTGTTATTTAGTGTATCAAAAATCTCACTTTCAAAAACAATAGTTCAGTATACTGATATATATATTGAAGAAGGAGATACTTTATGGCAAATTGCTAAACTTCAACAAAAAAACAACGACTATTATAAAGATAAAGAGATACGAGAAATAATAGATAATTTAAAAGAGGTTAACCACTTAAAAAATAGTAGCCTTAATGTTGGACAAAAAATTAGTATTCCAACAATATAAACAATAAAATACTTAAGAATAATTTCACATATCAATGCTTTATTCTTAAGTATTATTGAGTTACATATTTGCAAGAGGGTTGCTTTCAACTGCTTTTCTAATTTGTGAATTATCAACATGTGTATATATTTCAGTTGTTGAAATACTTTCATGTCCTAATAATTCCTGAAGTGCTCTTATATCTACATTTCCATATTTGTACATTAAAGTTGCAGCAGTATGGCGAAGTTTATGAACAGAATATTTGTTAATATCTAGGCCAGACTTTCTTAGCTCTTGTTTTACAATATATTGAACTGTTCTGTTACTAATACGTTCTTTACGTTCACTTAAAAAAAGAGCATCGCGAGAATCAAATTTTACGCCATCTTTGGGTCTAACTTTAATATAACCTTCCACTGCATTTAAACACGCTTTATTCAAGTAAATAGTACGTTCTTTATTACCTTTACCAATAACATTCATCTTTTCATCTTTAAAATTAATATCTTTAATATTAATTCCTACTAATTCAGACAAACGCATACCACAATTTAAAAACAATGTAATAATTGCAAAATCACGTTCTTTATTTCTATCAGATTCACTCATAGCTGTTTCCAATAATTTTTTGCTATCATCTAGTGTTAAGTATTTAGGCATACGCTTTTCAAGTTTTGGGGTTTCTAAGTTTTGAGCAGGATTTTTATCTAATAAATTAGTCTTATTAGATAAGTAATTAAAAAAAACTCTAATACTAGAGACCTTTCTTGCACGAGTTGCAGCCTTACTTTGATAATTATTACTTAAATAAAAAAGAAAAGCATGGATATCATCTAGCGTAACTTTTTTTAATGTTTCAATACTCATATCATGAATATTAATATTTTTAATTTCTTTTTCATCTGTCATTCTAAAATGATACATAATAAATTTTAAAAATGTATTTAAATCATAATTATATTCTTTTACCGTATTAGGAGATTTATTTAATATAGTAGCTGTGTAATCTAAAAAGGAATTTAGAAAAACAGGGTTATTTTCAATATTAATCATTTTTTATCAGTCCTTTTTATTATGGTTTTTATTTATTTTATCATTAAATAGAGGAATGTCAATAATCACTCAAGATAAAACAACATTAGATTCTGTAGTATGTAATATTTTTGTAACAGAAATGATATAAAAAAATAATATATAGTCATAAAAAAATGGCGAAAATGTTTTAACAAAAGGAGATGCAAATGGTGGAACTATACCTGCTGCTTCTTCTGATTCAGAATGGACTGGTAGTGGAAATACAGCATCAAAAGCTGCACAACTTGACTATCAATATGGCAATTTGCCAATTCCGGAACATTATGGTTATATTTTTAATAGTTGGGTAGCAGATTTAAAAAAATCCGACAATATACCTATAGACTATCAGGAAGTTCAATATATACAAGGAAATGGAAAACAGTATATAAATACAGGATATTATCCAAAGGCAAATACAAAAGTTGAGCTCAAAGTTTCATTAGATGATATAGGAAAAAATGATAATATATCTTTAGCAATACTTGGAGCAAGAACTGAATATGATAATGCAGACAATTTTGGAATTTTAGGATTTCAACATGGAATAAGATTTGATAGGGGAAAAGGGTTGGATACTGACCAAAGTTTAAAAACGGGGATATCATCGGATATAAAAGAATATACGCTGGTATGTGATAAGGGTAAAAATTATATTAATGGCAAATTAGTATCTGTTATAGATAAGCAATATTCCTCAACAAATTATCCAATATATTTATTTGGAATAAATCAATCAAATGAATACTTACAATGGTCATCAACTCCTTTATCAATATATTATATGAGAATATGGGAAGATGATACATTAATTAGAGATTATATATACCTTGCTATAATACTAAAAATCACACAATAGGTATGTATGATAAAGTAAACCAAAAATTTTATACAAACGAAGGCACTAGTATGTTTGAAAAAGGAGAGGATGTTGAAGTTTATGGAATTACATCAGACACAGTTGTACAAGCCAAATCAGTATACTGTAAAATTTGATGTAAATGGCGGAGACAAACTTGGATAATGGACATTTTTTGAACCTAATATATATAGTAATTTATACATTTTGGAATGGTACTTATAATATCTCTTGTATTACTTGCTGAAGTGGTCTTCTTTATATTTACAAAAAAATAATTTTAATATATAATTTATACAAAATATAATGAGGAATGAGTTTTATGAAGATTGGATTAATTTCAGATATACATGGAAATAAAAAAGCATTAGATGCAGTTTTGGAACAATTAGAAAAGAAAAATATAGATAAAATAATATGTATAGGAGATTTAGTGGATGGGGCTCCTATGTCAGAAGAACACGACGAAAAAATAAAAATAGGTGATGAACAATTATATGAATCAGCTAATTGCAAAAAAGATAAACTTATAATACATGGTGCAGGACATACTGAATCAAGGTATAAGGAACCAGATATATATTATAATAAGATATTTGATTTTATAAAAATTGTTATGAAAGAGGTGTAATTATAATGAATAAAACAAAAAGAAGAATTTTTAATACAGCAATCAAAATGTTTTCAGAAAAGGGATATGATAATACAAGTGTTGAAGAGATAACAGCAATAGCAGGAGTGGCAAAAGGCTCACTATACTATCATTTTTCTAAAAAAGAAGATATATTTGATATGTTATTAAAAGAAGGATTTGAATTATTAAAAAACAATATAGAAATAAAAACCAAAAACTGTACTACTGCGTTAGAAAAAATAAAAGCAGTCATACTAATACAAATAAAAGTAATTGTAAAATACGAATATTTCCTTAATGTTGTTTTTTCACAATTATGGGGTGAAGAAGAAAAAAATAAAAAGTGTAAAAAGGCAGTTTTTCAATATATCAAAATCATTGAAAAAATAGTAAATGAAGGAATTGCAAATGGGGAATTTTATGATGGTGATGTAGAAGCAATAGCATCCGGGATTTTTGGAGTTACATGTTCAAGTCTTATTTATAGAATAAAAAAGAATAGAAAAGTAGATGTAATACAGGTATATAATGGCTTTATTGATAGTGTTACAAGAACATTAAGTAAAAAATGAAAAATATTATTTTAGTGATGTAAAAAGTGCAATAGTTAATTACAAATAAGTAGTTAGCTATTTTTTTGTATTTAGACTAAGTGTTCAGTTAATAAGTGATTTAAAAAAATATATATTTCTCAAAGCACTGAAAACAGATTGTACTGACTTACCAGTCTAAAGACATTAATTTATTATTGTGATATAAATATGATACAAAATTAAAAGTAATAGGAGAAAATATGAGTAAGAGAATATATGATTATTTAAAAATTAATGATTTAAAAGATATGTTAAATAAAACAGGAAGATTATATGCAGATAAACCAGCATACAGAATTAAAGTAGAAGAAGGAAAATATCAAATTTATACCCATAAAAAAGTACGAGACATGATAAATAATTTAGGAACAGCATTAATAAATTTAGGACTAAAGGGAAAAAGAATTGCAGTTATTGGAGAAAATAGATATGAATGGGAAATAGCATATTTATCAATTGTATGTGGAACAGGAATTGTTGTTCCGTTAGATAAATCACTACCAGCAAATGAGCTAGAACTATTGATAGAAAGATCTGATGTAGAAGCGATATTTTATACAAAAAAATATTCAGATATAATTCAAAATATTAAGTTTAGTGAGAAAAACAAATTAAAACATTTAATTTCTATGGATAATGATGAGAATTGTGAAGGTATATACTCACAAAAAGAATTAATACGAGAAGGTAAAAAACTAATAGAAGAAGGAAATAATGAGTTTTTAAATGCAAAAATCAATCCAAAAGAAATGAAAATTATGCTATTTACATCAGGAACTACAT
The DNA here is from genome assembly GCA_900553225.1 of uncultured Clostridium sp. Classification (GTDB taxonomy): domain Bacteria; phylum Bacillota; class Clostridia; order TANB77; family CAG-508; genus CAG-492. The sequence goes on from USCV01000001.1 coordinate 73,702, forward strand.
CTAAGTCTAAAGTAGTAGCGCTTTCACACGAAAATATTTGCACAAATTTAATGGATATTGGAAGTGTGTTAGATGTAACGCAAGATGATGTCTTTCTTTCTATTTTACCAATACACCATGTGTTTGAATGTACAGTAGGATTTTTATTTTCACTATATAAAGGAGCAGAAACTGTATTTTGTGATGGTTTAAGACATATAGTAGAAAACCTAAATGAATATCATGTAACAGTCATGGCATGTGTACCAGGTATATATGAAAGAATATTTATGATGATTAGAAAAAAATTAGAAAAACAAGGAAAACTTGAGGAAATATTAGAAAATGAAGAAAAATATAAAAATTTCTCTATGCAAAAAAAGAAAGAAGTATTTAAAGAAATACATGATATGCTAGGTGGAAAAATAAAACTATTGATAAGTGGAGCTGCAGCTTTAGATAAGACAATAGAAGAAAAATATAGATTATTAGGACTAAACTTAGTACAAGGATATGGATTGACTGAAACTTCGCCTGTTGTGGCAGTTGGGACAAATAAAAATTATAAGTTAGGATCAATTGGAAAAACAGTTCCAAGTGTAGAAGCAAAACTTGTAGATGTAAATGATGATGGAATTGGAGAATTAGTAGTTAGAGGTTCAAGTGTAATGCTAGGATATTATGAAAATGAAAAAGTAAATAAAAAATCATTACAAGATGGATGGTTCTATACAGGAGATTTAGCTAAAATAGATGAAGAAGGATATATATTTATATGTGGTAGAAAGAAAAGTGTAATAGTATTAAAAAATGGCAAAAACATATTCCCAGAAGAAATGGAAAATTTAGTTAATAAAATAGAAGGAATAAAAGAGTCGTTTATCTTTGGAAAAATACAATCAAATGATGAAAACAATATAAAAATAAATGTAAAGATAGTATTTGATAGAGATGTTATAAAAGATGTTTATAAAGTTGAAAAAGATGAAGAAATATATAAAGTCTTGTCAAAGAAAATTAAAGAAGTCAACCAAACTATGCCATCATATAAAGCAATAAGAGGAATGATACTAACAGAAGAACCGTTAATTAGAACAACAACAAATAAAATAAAAAGGCAGGAAAATTTAGATGCAATTAGAAAACTTAAGGACTAAATTTTTAGGAAGAAATAGTATTTTTTATAATAAAATAGATTCAACACAAAATGAAATTTGGAGATTAATAGAAAACAAAAATACTCCAGATGGTACTTTAGTATTTGCAGATATTCAGGATAAAGGAATAGGAACACATGGAAGAGTCTGGCATACAGATGAAGCAAATAATATAGCATTTTCATTTTTTATAAAAACAAATTGTAATATTCAAAGATTAGATGGACTTACAATAATAATCGCAAATATAATTGTTGATATTTTTAAGAATAAATATGGAATTAATTTAAATATTAAAGAGCCAAATGATATTACATTTAATAATAAAAAAATAGGTGGAATTTTAACTCAAACTAAGCTTGTTAATGAAAAAGTTAAATACTTAGTAGTTGGAATTGGAATTAATACTAAAAAGGAAAAATTTACGGACGATATAAAAAATATAGCAACATCCATAAAAAAAGAATTTGGAATAGATGTAGATACAAAAAAGTTTATAATAGAGTTTTGTAATCAGTTTGAAAAAGAAATAGAAATGAGAGGAGTTATAAAAAAATGAATATTGGATTTTTATTTCCTGGTCAAGGATCTCAAAGTATTGGAATGGGAAAAGACATATATGAAGAATATGAAGAAGCAAGAAAAATATATAATCAAGTTAAAAATATAACAGGAATAGACATTGCAAAAATATCATTTGAAGGACCAGAAGATATATTAAATGAAACAAAATATACACAACTTGCGATACTTACAGAGAGTTTAGCAATATTAGAAATTTTAAAAAATAATAATATAACAGCTAATATGTCAGCGGGATTGAGTTTAGGTGAATATACAGCACTAATCAATAGTAAAGTACTTATGTTTAAAGAAGGAATAAGAATTGTCCAAAAGCGAGGAGAATATATGCAAAATTTGCTTCCTAGTGGAGAATGGCAAATGGCGGCAATTATGGGCTTAAATGATAATGAAGTAGAAGATGTTTGCAAAAAAGTAAAATCTGGGTTTGTAGTTCCTGCAAATTATAATTCAGTAGGTCAAGTTGTAATTTCTGGAGAAAAAGAAGCAATTAGCGAAGCAGAAAAAATTGCAAAAGAAATGGGTGCAAAAAAGGTAAGAATCTTAAAAACAGCAGGGCCATTTCATACCGAAAAACTGATAGAAAGTTCAAAAGCTTTAAGAAAAGAACTTAAGAATGTTACTATTCATAAGTTTGAAACGAAAGTAATTAAAAATATAGATGGTGAAATGTACAAAGACACAGATGATGTAAAAGATATTTTGGCTTGCCACATTATAAATCCAGTTAAATTTACAAAAGCAATTCAAAATATGCTAAATAATGGAATAGATACATTTATAGAAATAGGACCTCGGAAAAACATTGTCAGGATTTGTAAAAAGAGTACCGACAAATAAAGAGATAAAAATATTAAATATTAATAATGTTTGTAGTTTGCAAACAGTATTAAAGGAATATGGAGGATAAAAAAATGAATAAACTAGCATTAATTACAGGTGGAACAAGAGGAATTGGAAAGCAAATAGCCTTAACATTTGCAAAAGAGGGATATGATATTGCAATCAATTATAGAACAGAAAATGATGACTTAAAAAATACTAAAAGAGAAATAGAAGCAAATAATGTAAAGTGTTTTGCGGTTCAAGGGGATGTAACTAAATTTGAGGATTGCGAAAAATTTGTAAAACAAATTGTAGAAGAATTTGGAAACATAGATGTATTAGTAAATAATGCAGGAATTACAAGAGACACATTGTTAATGAGAATGAAAGAAGAAGATTTTAAACAGGTTATAGATACAAATTTAGTAGGCACATTTAATGTGACTAAAAATGTAATTAGTTATATGATGAAAGCAAGAAATGGAAGAATAATAAATATATCATCAGTTGTAGGAATATCAGGAAACGCAGGTCAAACAAATTATGCAGCATCAAAAGCGGGAATTATAGGATTTACAAAAAGTTTAGCAAAAGAAGTAGCTTCAAGAAATATTACTGTTAATGCAGTAGCACCAGGATTTATTGAGACACAAATGACAGCTGTATTAAAAGAAGATATTAAAGAAGAAATTGCAAAAAAAATTCCTCTAAAAAGGATGGGGACTCCACAAGATGTTGCAAATGTTGTTAAATTTTTAGCATCTAGTGATAGCTCATATATTACAGGTCAAGTAATTCATATTGATGGTGGAATGTTAATGTAAGGAGAGATGAAAAATGGAAAGAAGAGTAGTTATAACAGGACTAGGAGCAATTACTCCAATAGGAAATAATGTAAATGAAACATGGAAAGGAATAGAAAATAAAGAATGTGGAATCGATAATATTTCATTATTTGATAGTAGTAACTTTAAAACAAGTTTATGTGCAGAAGTAAAAGATTATAATCCTTTAGATTACTTCGAACCAAAACAAGCCAAAAGATTAGATAGATCTTCACAGTTTGCACTAATAGCAGCAAAAGAAGCAGTAAAAAATAGTGGAATAACTTTAGAAAATACAGATTTTAAAAAGGTAGGCATTTTTGTAAGTACAGGAATTGGTGGATTGATAACAATTCAAAATCAATGTGAAGTTAATTACGAAAAAGGAAATAATAGGGTATCGCCTATGTTTATACCAATGGCAATAGCTAATATGCCAGCAGGAAATATTTCAATAGAGTTTGGATTTAAAGGTGAATCCATGGCAATTGTTACAGCTTGTAGTTCTTCAACACATGCAATAGGAGAAGGGTATAAAACAATAAAACATGGATATGAAGATGTTGTTGTTGCAGGAGGCACGGAGGCTTCTATATGTCCTGTTGGAATAGCAGGTTTTGAAAATATGAAGGCACTATGTACATCTACAGATAAAAATAGAGCAAGTATTCCATTTGACAAAGAGAGAAGTGGATTTGTTATGGGAGAAGGAAGTGGAATACTAGTATTAGAAGAATTAGAGCATGCAAAAAAAAGAAACGCTAAAATATATGCGGAAGTTATTGGATTTGGCTCAACTTCAGATGCTTATCATATAACATCTCCATGTCCTGATGGAGAAGGTGGAGCAAATGCAATGGTAAGAGCGATAAAAGATGCAAAGATAAAACCAGAAGATATAGATTATATAAATGCACATGGAACATCAACACATTTAAATGATTTAACAGAAACAATGGCTATAAAAACAGCATTAGGTGAGGCAAGTAAAAAAGTAATGATAAGTTCTACAAAAGGAAATATAGGGCACCTTTTAGGAGCTGCAGGAGCAGTAGAAGCAATTTTTTGCGTGAAAGCAATGGAAAATGGGCTAGTACCACCAACAATAAATTATAAAGAAAAAGATGAAGAATGTGATTTAAACATTGTTCCAAATGAACCAAGAAAAACTAAATTAAATATTGTTATGTCAAATTCACTTGGATTTGGAGGACACAATTCTAGTATTATCCTAAAAAAATGGGAGGAAAAATAGATGGAATATGAAAAAATAAAACAATTAATAGAAGAGATGGGAAATTCTAAATTAACAGCAGTTGATATTGAATTTCCAGATGGTACTAAAATTAGTATGAAAAAAGATAAAATGCAAGAAAAAATAATTCAAAGTACTTCAATAGTAGAAAATGATACTATTGAAAATCAAATAAAAGAAGATAAAAATGAGAAAAAAGGAAATATAATAAAATCACCAATGGTTGGAACTTTCTATTTAAAACCTTCTCCTACAGCAGAACCTTATATTGAAATTGGAAAAGAAGTAAAAAAAGGTGATGTACTTTGCATTATTGAAGCTATGAAATTAATGAATGAGATTGAGTCAGAATACACAGGCAAGGTTACAGAAATTTTAGTAAAAGACGGTGAAACAGTAGAATATGGAACACCATTATTTAGAATAGAAGGTGAAAATTTATGCTAAATAAAGAAGAAATCAAAAATATTATTCCACAAAGAGATCCATTTTTAATGATTGATGAAGTAGAAGAATATGTACCAGGAGAATCAGCAATAGCATATAAAAATGTAAATGAGCAAGAATGGTATTTTAAAGGTCATTTTCCAGGTAATCCAATTATGCCAGGAGTGTTAATTGCAGAAAGCTTAGCACAAACAGGAGCAGTTGCAATTCTTTCAATGGATGAGAATAAAGGAAAAAATGCTTTATTCGGAGGAATTGATAAAATGAAATTTAAAAGAAAAGTTGTACCAGGAGATAGATTAAAATTAGAAGTGAAAATTATAAAAAGAAAAGGACCAATTGGAGTAGGAGAAGCAATAGCAACAGTTGATGAAAAGATCGTAGCTAAAGGTGAATTGACATTTGCTTTAGTTTAAATTCTACCTAAAATTAAAAGTTGAAAGAGGTGAAAATAAATGAATAAAATATTAATTGCAAATCGTGGTGAAATTGCAGTTCGTATTATAAGAGCATGTAAAGAAATGAATATAAAAACAGTTGCAGTTTATTCAGAAATAGACAAAAATGCTTTACATACTCGCTTGGCGGATGAGGCTATTTGTATTGGACCAGCTCAAGCTAATAAAAGCTACTTAAATATAAAAAATATTATACAAGCAGCATATATAACAAAAGCTGATAGCATTCATCCAGGTTTTGGTTTTTTATCTGAAAATTCAAAATTTGCTCAAATATGCGAAGAATCAAATATAAAATTTATTGGACCAAAGTCAGAAGTTATTGATTTATTAGGAAATAAATCAAATGCAAAAGAGATGATGAAAAAAGCAGGAGTACCTGTTATACCTGGTTCAGATGGAAGTGTAAAAGGATTAAAAGACGCATTAGAAATAGCAGAAAAAATAGGCTATCCTGTTATGTTAAAGGCTGCAGCAGGAGGCGGTGGCAAAGGTATCAGAGTTGCAAATACTGCAGAAGAATTAAAAAAAGAATATGAAATAGTAAAACAAGAGGCAAAAAATTCATTTAATGATGATGAAATATATATAGAAAAATTTATTGAAAATCCAAGACATGTCGAAATTCAAATAGTAGCAGATGAACATGGAAATGTAATTCATTTAGGAGAAAGAGATTGTACCATTCAAAGAAATCATCAAAAAGTAATAGAAGAAACACCATCTACTGCTATTGATGAAAAAACAAGAAATAAAATGGGAAATGCAGCTATAAAAGCAGCTAAAACAGCTGGATATACAAGTCTTGGAACAATAGAATTTTTAGTAGATAAAGACAACAATTTTTATTTTATGGAAATGAATACAAGAATTCAGGTAGAACATCCAATTACTGAAATGAGAACAGGAATAGATTTAGTAAAAACACAAATAAAAATTGCGACAGGAGAGGAATTAAAAATAAAACAAAAAGATGTAGAATTCAAAGGACATTCTATAGAATGTAGATTGAATGCTGAAAATCCAAGTAAAAAATTTATGCCATGTCCAGGACTAATAAAAGGTTTGCATTTTCCAGGAGGAAATGGAGTACGAATAGATAGTGCAATTTATGAAGGATATACAATTCCATCAAATTATGATTCCATGATTGCAAAGCTTATTACTTTTGGAGTAAATAGAAATGAAGCAATTAGTAAAATGAAGAGAGTCCTAGAAGAACTAGTTGTAGAAGGAATACAAACAAATCAAGATTTTTTATTTGAAATAATTAAAAATCCTAATTTTATTAGAGGAAATTTTGATACTTCATTTATAGAAGAAGAAATATTAAAAAAGGAGACTGATAAATGATTGTAGATAAAATAAAGAAAAGGCAAGTACCAACAAATCACAAAAATTCTAATATAGATATACCAGTAGGAAAATGGGTAAAATGTGAAAAATGTAAAGAAATACTATATAAAGAAACAATTAGAAATAATCTAAATATTTGTCCTAATTGCGGATATTACTTTAGAATGCATATAGATAGAAGGTTAGAATTAATAATAGATAAAAATACATATAAAAAGTTTGATTTAAATATAGAAACAACGAATCCACTAGAATTAGAAGATTACCCTAAAAAACTTAAGACTTTAAGAGAAAAAACAGGACTAGCTGAAGCAGTAGCATGTCGGAACTGGTAAAATTAAAGGAGAAGATGTTGTTATATGTGTTATGGATAGTGGTTTCTTGATGGGAAGTATGGGAATTGTTGTAGGCGAAAAAATAACATATGCTATTGAGCAAGCAATAAAAAAAAGATTACCACTTATTATATTTTCTGTTTCAGGTGGAGCTAGAATGCAAGAAGGAATTATATCTTTAATGCAAATGGCAAAAACTACAGCTGCACTTACCAAATTAGATGAAGCAGGATTATTATATATATCTGTTTTAACAGATCCAACATATGGAGGAGTTACAGCTTCATTTGCAAGTTTGGGAGACATTGTTTTAGCAGAGCCACATGCAATGATAGGATTTGCAGGACAAAGAGTAATAAAGCAAACAATAGGTGAGGAATTACCAGATGGTTTTCAAACAGCTGAATTTTTACTAGAACATGGTTTTATAGATAAGATAGTTGAAAGAAAAAATTTAAAAGATACTATTTATAAATTAATTATGTTTCATAAAGGAGGCGAAATTTAATGGCAAATACGAAATTATCAGCTTGGGAAAAAGTAGAAATAGCAAGAGATTCCAAAAGGAAGACTTCACTTGACTATATAGAGGAGATATTTGATGATTTCATAGAATTACATGGAGATAGAAACTCTAAAGATGATAAAGCTATAGTATGCGGATTAGCCAAAATAGGGAAACAAAATTTTACAATTATAGCAGAACAAAAAGGAAGGACAACAAAAGAAAATATAGAAAGAAATTTTGGAATGCCAAATCCTGAAAGTTATAGAAAAGCGATAAGATTTATGAAACAGGCTGAAAAATTTAAAAGACCAGTAATTACTTTTATTGATACCAAAGGAGCATATCCAGGAATAGAAGCAGAAGAAAAAGGACAGGGAGAAGCTATTGCTAAATCTATGTTTGAAATGGCAAAGCTCAAAGTACCAATTATATCAATTGTAGTTGGAGAAGGTTCAAGTGGAGGAGCTTTAGCAATTGGAGTTGCAAATAAGGTATTTATGTTAGAAAATGCTATTTATTCAATTCTTTCACCAGAAGGCTATAGTAGTATTTTATGGAAAGATGCATCTAGGTTTAAAGAAGCTGCAGAAAAAATGAAATTAACAGCAAAAGACTTATTTGAACTTAAAGTAATAGATAAAATTATAAAAGAACCAAAAGAATATAATGAGGAAAATTTTAAAAAAGTTGCAAATAGTTTAAAAAAAGAGATACAAAAAGAAATAGAACAAACGAAATATCTAAATGGAAATCAAATTGTAGAAAATAGATATATGAAATTTAGAAATATGGGTGAATTTAAGGAGGTATAAAATGTTATTAAAAGATAAAAAAATATTAATAATGGGAATTAGAAACAAGTGGAGTATTGCTTATGGAATTGCAAAATCAGCTTATGAAAATGGAGCAAAATTAATTTTTACTTATATGGGAGAAGATAATAAAGGAAAAATAGAAGATCTAATTAGTGAATTTAAGGGTAGTAAAGCTTATGTATTAAATGGTGCATCAGAAGATGAATTAGTTAAAGATGTATTTACAAAAATAAAAAAAGAAAATGGCAAATTAGATGGAATTGTACATGCAATTGCACATGCGAATACTGAAGATCTAAGAAATGATTTTATACTTACAAGTAAAGAAGGATATTCTCACGCAGTTGATGTTAGTAGTTATTCTTTCGTATTAGTTGCAAGGATGGCTAAAGAACTAGATATGCTAAATGAAAATGCAACTTTAGTCACTTTAACATATCACGGATCTACTAAAGTTTTAGAAGGTTATAATATTATGGGAGTAGCAAAAGCTGCACTTGAAGCAAGTGTTAGATATTTAGCAGATAATTTAGGAAAAGACGGAATAAGAGTAAATGCAATATCAGCAGGTCCAATAAAAACATTATCAGCAAAAGGCATAAAAGATTTTAATTCGATATTGACTATTGTAGAAGAAAAAGCACCTTTACATAGAAATGTAACTACAGAGCAAGTTGGAAATGTAGCAACATTTTTATTAAGCAATATGTCAGATGCGATAACAGGACAAATTATATATGCTGATAGTGGCTATAATATTATGGGAGTTTAATAAAAAATTGTAGTAAGGAGAGGATGATAAATGTTAAAAGGAAAAGTAGCAGTTATAACAGGAGGTACTAGAGGAATAGGATTTGCAACTGCAAAAAAATTTCTAGAACATGAAGCAAAAGTAGTTTTACTTGGATCTAAACAAGAAACAGTAGAAAAAGCGATAAAAGAATTAAAACAAATAAATTCATCTTACGAGGTGATAGGGTTTTACCCAAATTTATCAAGCAAAGAAGAAATGAATGAAGTGTTTAAAAAAGTAAAAGAAATATATGGTCGCATTGATATATTAATTAATAATGCTGGTATTTCTTCTAAAACTAAAATAGAAGATTATAGTGAAGAAGAATATGATAAGATTACTAATTTGAATATAAAATCAGTTTTTAACTGTTCAAAGCAAATAATACCATATTTAAAAGAAACAAAAGGTGTGATTTTAAATACAAGCTCTATGGTAAGCATTTATGGACAACCAAGTGGAGTAATGTATCCTACTACTAAATTTGCAGTTAATGGGATAACTAAATCTTTAGCTCGAGAATTAGCACCACAAGGAATTAGAGTAAATGCAGTAGCACCAGGAATTATTAATACAGATATGGTAGCACAGTTACCTAAGGAAATGATAGAACCATTAATAAAAACTATACCATTTGGTCGAATTGGAGAACCAGAGGATATTGCAAATGCGTTTTTGTTTTTATCAAGTAATTTATCAAGTTATATTACAGGGGTAGTCTTATCTGTAGATGGACTGGCAAGAAGTTAAAAAAATAAAATAAAGAAATCAAGGAGGAAATTATTATGTCAGAAAAAGAAATTTTTCAAAAATTAAAAACTATAGTAGTAGATCAATTAGGAGTAAATGAAGAAAATGTAACAATGGAGGCAACTTTTGTTGATGATTTAGCAGCAGACTCTTTAGACATTGTTGAATTAGTAATGACTATAGAGGAAGAATTTGATTTAGAAATTCCTGATAGTGATGCTGAAAAAATTGTTACAATAGGTGATGTTGTTAAATATATAGAAGAACATAAATAGAATGTGAAAAAGAAAGGAAAATTATGGAAGGAATAAAAGTAGGAAATAAAAAATCAAAATATCCTATTATTCAAGGAGGAATGGGTGTAGGAGTTTCTATGCACAATTTAGCTGGTAATGTAAGTAAGGAAGGTGGCATTGGAATAATTTCAACAGCAGATATTGGATATCAAGAGGCAGATTTTAATAAAAATCCGTTGAAAGCAAATTTAAGAGCAATAGGAAATGAAATAAAAAAAGCAAGAGAAATTGCAGGAGAAGATAAGATAATTGGTGTAAATATAATGGTAGCTTTAAAAGATTATGCAGAAATTGTCAAAGAATGTGTAAAACAAAAAATTGACTTGATTATATCTGGTGCAGGAATTCCAAAAGAATTACCTGAATATGTAAAAGAATCTAAAACAAAAATTGCACCAATAGTATCATCTTTGAGATGTTGTAAGCTAATAGTAAAACATTGGATAAAAAAATATAATTATATTCCAGACATGATAGTTATTGAAGGGCCAGAAGCTGGTGGACATTTGGGTTTTAAAAGAGAAGAATTAGAAGAATATACTAAACCAAAATTAGAAAATATAACTAAGGAAATTGTTGACTACATAAATGAGGTAGAAAAAGAAACAGGAAAGGATATTCCAATAATTGCGGCAGGTGGAATATGGGATTCTACAGATATTAAAAAATTTTTGAATTTAGGAGCAAGTGGAGTACAAATGGCCACAAGGTTTGTTGCAACAAATGAGTGTGATGCTTCAATAGAATTTAAAAAAGCTTATGTAAACGCTAAAGCTGAAGACATTAAGATAATTAATAGTCCTGTTGGAATGCCAGGAAGAGCTATATGCAATAACTTTATTAAAAGAGTAGAAAAAGAAAAATGCAAAATAGATAAATGTTATAATTGCATTAAAACTTGTAATGTAATAGATAGTCCATACTGCATTACAAAAGCATTAATAAATTCTGTAAAAGGAAAAACAGATGATGGATTAATTTTTTGTGGTAGTAATGTTAGTAAAATAAAAGAAATTGTTTCAGTCAAAAATTTAATGCAGGAATTGGTTTGCGAATTATAGCGTTAGAACAAGAATCAAATTTCTAGGAAATGAAGCAAATGATAGAAACAGAGTAAAAAAATTTGTTATTGTACTAATTAAAAACAAAGAATATATTGATTAATATATAATAGTTTTTAAGTAATTAGTTTTATAAGATGGTTAATTCAAAAAGTAAAAAGTATTTTTTTACTTTTTGAATTTTTTGCTATATTTGCAAGGTTCGACAAATTTTGCAAACAAAATATGTTATATTAAAATAGGAAAATACAAAAAGAAAGCAAAAATATCATGAAAAAAGTAGGGAATAGGGGAATAGGCTATTTTTAGAAATGTATAAAAGTATAAAAAAGAAATTTAAAATATTAAAATAAATTTTAAAACAGAAAAATAAATGCATAAAAAAACTATTCAATTAAAATATAAAATAAAAATTTCTTAAAAGTAAAAAGATAAACTTAAAATTTAGCAATTAAGATTTAGAAATTTTAAAATTTAAAATTTTGTGTAAAGTTAAATTTTTCATATAATTTTTTATTA
>USCV01000002.1 GCA_900553225.1 uncultured Clostridium sp.
CCTACACGACGCTCTTCCGATCTTTTATTAATTATAGCAATTTATATATTTTTTTCTAGTATTGCAAATAAATCAAAATATGAATTTGTAGAAGAGAATATAAATAAGAACTTTTTTTTGATGGGCAATGAAAAATATGGAGTAATAAACAAACAAGGAGAGGTAGTAATACAAAATAAATATGATATAATTCAAATTCCAAATCCTGAAAAGCCAGTTTTTATATGTATGAAAAACTATAAAGCAGAAACAGGAGAATATGACACCAATGTCTACAATGAAAAGGGAGAAGAGATATTTACAAACTTTTATAAAGTAGAAGCAATTTATATAAATGAACCAACTGATGGTAATTTTTATCAAAAAAATGTATTGAAATATAAAGAAAATGGAAAATATGGACTAATTAATCTTGAAGGAAAAAAGATTACAAAAGCATTATACGAAGATATTGAATCACTAGAATATAAGCAAGGAATGCTCCTTGTAAAAAGAAATGGAAAATTTGGAATAATAAATCTAAAGGGTCAAAAAATAATTGATTTCAAATACGATAAAATAGAATCTGACTGTTTCTTTTCAGAAGAAACTGGTTCTAATAAAACACGGATTTATTGTTTCAAATAAAACAAGTGAAGGATTTCGTTATGGTTATATAAATTACTTAGGAAAAAAGCTGCTTAATACAGAATTTACAGAAGTAGCTAGATTACAAGAGAAATCTTTAGATGAAGATATTTATTTAGTCGCATTAAAAAAGGGACAAGCAGGTCTTTTCAAAAATAATAAGCTAATAATAAAAAATGAATATGAAGATATTCAATATGACAATATAAATAAACTACTTATTTTGCAGAAAAATCAAAAACAGGGTATTGCACAGTTAGATGGAAAAATAATAATACCACTTGAATATGATAATATCATAATAGCAGGAAACTGTATAAATGCAGAAAAAAGTGGCAATGTAACATTATTTCGCACAGATGGAACTGAATTTCAAAATAAGGAATTTGTAAGCAGAATTCCTACTGGAAATGACAAATACATTATTTGTGTTAATAAAGAGGATAAGTATGGAGTAATAGATAATAAAGATAACAAAGTAATTGAAAACAAATATACTTATATAAATTATTTATGGGATGATTATTTTATTGTGCAAAAAGATATGAAATTAGGAATTATCAGTAGTGATGAAAGAATGGTAGTAGATTTTAAGTATGATGTTTTACAAAGAGTAGAAAATAGTAAAATAATAGAAGGAATTGAAGAAAATACAACATATTTATTTGATAAAGATTTTAAGATTATAGAAAGTCTCAATGTAGCAAATATTGAAGAAAAAAATGACTACATAAAAATATATTCTATTCAAGATAAAAAAATGATATATCTAGATTACTATGGTAATATAGTTGATAATAAAAAAGTACTAAAAGAAAACAAATTATTTGCAAAAAGGGAAAATGGCAAATGGGGCTTTAGTGATGAATACGGAAATATTAAAGTAGAAAGTAAATACGATATGGTTACAGAATTTAATGAATACGGTTTTGCAGGAGTAATGCAAAATAATAAATGGGGAGTAATTAATGACCAAGGAATTGTTATACAAGAGCCAACATATAAAATGGAAAATCAAATATTTCCTACATTTATTGGTAAATATTATAAAGTGAATTTAGGATATGGCGAAAATTTTTATAAATCAGAATAAGAAGGGAAAAAATATGTATAGTGAATTTGGAATAAATAAAGATATAATAGAATTATCTAAAAAAGTAGAAAAGGATATAGAACCAATTTTTAAAAATATACAAGAAGTATGTGAATACAATAGTTTAAAAGTTTTAGAAGCATTTCAAGAATATAATATATCAGATATGCATTTTGGAACTACAACAGGATACGGATATGGGGATGTAGGAAGAGATACTATAGAAAAAATATTTTCTAAAGTTTTAGGTGCAGAGGATAGTTTAGTTAGAAGTCAATTTATATCAGGAACACATGCACTAACTGTTGCTTTATTTGCGTTTTTACGCCCAGGAGATACTTTGTTAAGTATTTGCGGAAAACCATATGATACATTAGATGAAGTAATAGGAATACAAGAAAATCCAAGTTCTCTAAAATCGTTTAATGTAAAATATGAACAAATCGATTTAATTGATAATGAATTTGATATAGAAGCTATAAAAAGAAGAGTAGCGAAAAAAGATATAAAACTAATTGAAATTCAACGTTCAAGAGGATATGCATTAAGAAAGAGTATTTCTCTTAAAAAAATAGAAAATATAATAAAAATTATAAAAGAAATTGATAATAATGTTATAGTTATGGTTGACAATTGTTATGGAGAATTTGTGGATAAAATAGAACCATTACAACTTGGAGCAGATGTTATTGTAGGCTCATTAATAAAAAATCTTGGAGGAGGAATTGCACCAAATGGAGCATATATAGCAGGTAAAAGTTATCTTGTAGATCTTGCAAGCCAAAGATTAACTGCACCAGGTCTTGGAAAAGAAGTTGGACCAACTCTTGGAATTAATAAATCAATTCTTCAAGGTCTATTTATGGCACCAAGTGTTGTAAAAAGTAGTTTAAAAACTGCTGTATTTGCAAGTAAAATGTTAGAAGAATTGGGATACAAATTAGATCCAAGATTTAATGAAGAAAGGTCTGATATTGTTCAAACAATAGAATTCCAAAATAAAGAAAAATTAATAAAATATTGTCAAGGAATTCAAATGGGATCTCCAATAGATTCAAATTCTATACCAGAGCCATGGGATATGCCAGGATATACAGATAAAGTTATAATGGCAGCAGGTGCGTTTACACAAGGTTCCTCAATTGAGCTTAGTTGTGATGCACCAATAAGACCACCATATGTTGCGTTTATGCAAGGAGGATTAACATATGAATATGGAAAACTTGGGGTACTAAAAGCAATACAAAATATATATTGAAAGATAAAAGAGGAAGAAAATTGAAAGTAGTTGTAATTGGTGGAGGACCTGCTGGAATGTTAGCTAGTATTGCAGCAGCTCAAAACGATAATAAAGTAATTTTACTTGAAAAGATGCATTCACTTGGAAGAAAATTATTAATAACCGGTAAAGGTAGATGCAATATAACAAGCAGTTTAAACATTTCCGATTTCATACAAAATATTCCTGGAAATGGTAAGTTTCTATATAGTAGTTTTAGAAATTATACTAATTTAGATATTATAAATTTATTAAAAAAACATGGAGTAAAGGTTAAAAATGAAAGAGGAAATAGAGTTTTTCCGGTAAGTGATAAATCCAAGGATGTTTTACAAGCATTAATTGAAGAATTAAGGTTATTGAATGTACAAATAAGAACAGATGCCAAAGTAAAAGAAATTATAACCAATAATTCTAAAATAGCTGTAGGTGTTATTTTAGAAAGTGGTGAAAAAATGATTGCAGATAAAGTTATTTTAGCAACAGGAGGAATGAGTTATCCAGCAACAGGTTCTACAGGAGATGGATATAAAATAGCAGAAAAATTAGGACATACTGTTACGGCAATAAAGCCATCATTAGTGCCAATAATTGCAAAAAATAAAAATGAAACTGAAAGTCAGATAAAAGAAAGTATTTACAAAAATTCATTGTGTATATGTAAAGAATTACAAGGATTAAGCTTAAAAAATGTAGGAATTAAAATAAAAAACAAAGAAAAAGTTATATATGAAGACTTTGGAGAGATGATTTTTACACATTTCGGAATTTCGGGACCTACAATTCTTAGCTCATCTGCACATCTTTTAAGAACGAAAAATATAGAATCAGAACTAAACAAGGGAAATATTAAATTAATTATAGATTTAAAACCAGCATTAACATATGAAAAGCTAGATTTAAGAATTAGAAGAGATTTTGAAAAAGAAATTAACAAACAATTCAAAAATAGCCTTGATAGTTTATTACCAAAAAAGTTAATAGATGTAATAATAAACTTAAGTAAAATTAACCCAAATAAAAAAGTTAATGAAATAACGAAACAAGAAAGAAGTATACTAGTAAAGTTACTTAAAGAATTTTCTATTACATTACAAGGATTTAGACCGATTGATGAAGCTATTGTAACAGCAGGTGGAATTAATATTAAAGAAATAAATCCAAAGACAATGGAATCTAAAATTATTAAAGGATTATTTTTTGCAGGCGAAATCATAGATGTTGATGCATATACAGGAGGTTTTAATTTACAAATTGCTTATAGTACAGGGTATACAGCTGGAATATCTGAAAGCGAACAGTAAAATAAAATGTAAGTGTATAAAGTATAAGAGGTAAAAAATGAAAACAATAAAGCAAGAAGAACTAAATGCTGAAATAACAGAGAAAAAATCAAAATTCATAGCGAATATTTTTTATGTAGAGTCAGTAGAAGAAGCTCATGAAAAAATAAAAATAATAAAAAGAAAATATTACGATGCTAGGCATAATTGTTATGCCTATTCTATTTCTGAAAAAGGAGAAATTATAACAAAGGCAAGTGATGATGGGGAACCAACCAAAACAGCAGGAGCGCCGATATTAAATATTATAAAAAGCGGTGAACTAATCAATGTGTTAGTTATAGTTACAAGATATTTTGGAGGAATATTATTGGGAACAGGAGGACTAGTAAAAGCATATACAAAAGCAACACAAGAAGCACTAATGAAAGCTCAACTCGTTACTCTAGAACATGGAATGGAAATAAAAATAAAAATAGATTACGAAAATTTGGAAGGTTTAAAATATTATTGTAGAAAAAACGAAATAAATATTATAAATTTAGAGTATAAAGATTTTATTGAATGCACATTAGAAATAAATAACGATGAAAAAGATAAAATTATTACAAGTAATAATGATAATCTATTTAAAGTACTAGAATATGAGGTAATAAGAGAAAAAAACATCAGAAAAAATCATTGAAATATAAACTAAAAATGGGAAAATTAGAAAAAAATTCCAGAAAAAGTATTGCAAATTTCTGGAAGATAATATATAATACGAAATGTAAAAAATTTACAAATTTATTAACGGGGGGAATTTAGTGTGAAAGAGAAAATAACAGTATTAATTGCTGATGACAATAATGAATTTGCTATGACACTTATGAGTTATTTAGAAAAAGATGAGGACATGGAAGTAGTTGGCAGAGCCAAAAATGGTGAAGAAGCATATGAGATGATTGTAAGTACAAAACCAGATATTGTTCTTTTAGATGTAATTATGCCACATCTTGATGGACTTGGAGTATTAGAAAAATTAAACTCTACAGCAATGGAAAAAAGACCAACATGTATTATGCTATCAGCAGTAGGACAAGACAAAATTACACAAAGAGCACTTAACTTAGGAGCACAATATTATGTAGTAAAACCAATAGATATAGAAGTATTAATAAAAAGAGTAAAAGATGTTCGTCATTTTCAACCAGCTCAAAATAAAGGAAGCTTTTTAAGCAGAGAAATTAAAGCACAATATATAGAAATAGATTCAGAAAAACAAAAATCAGAAGAGAATCTTGAAGCCTTGGTAACAAATATTATTCATGAAGTTGGAGTACCAGCTCATATTAAAGGCTATCAATATTTAAGAGAAGCAATTATGATGGTAGTAAATGACATAGATGTAATAAATCAAATTACAAAACAGTTATATCCAGATATTGCAGTAAAATATAAAACAACACCATCAAGAGTTGAAAGAGCTATTCGTCATGCTATAGAAGTTGCATGGCGGAAGAGGACAAACAGATGCTGTAGAAAATATTTTCGGTTATACTGTATCTGCAACAAAAGGAAAACCAACCAATTCAGAATTCATTGCAATGATAGCAGATAAACTAAGACTAGAATTAAAATCAGCATAAGGTAATAAATCATATAAAACAAATAATTACATACATTTAATATATACAACCCAAAGAAATTTAAAACACTGCTTACAATTATTTAAAAATAAATTGTAGACATATGGAATTTTTAGTAGTAAAATAAAAAATAAGGGGGAGATATTAATGATATGTAAAAAATGTAATAGCAATAATGATGATGGAGCAAAATTTTGCAGAGTATGTGGAGCAAGTTTAGAACAACCACAATCTGCAAATCAAAGTAACGAAAATGTATATACAAACAATACTAATAATGTAAGTTATACAAATAATTCTGGAGATGTACCAGTATACAAACCTGTTAGTGCTGTAATCGCTATAGTAGTATCTGTACTTTGCTGTGGTGGAATATTTGGATTAATATTTGCAATATTATCATTAGTAGAAGGTTCAAAAGTTAAAAACTATGTTCAACAAGGTGATTTACAATCTGCTAATGCAAGTTTAGCACAAGCTAAAAAATGGAATATGATTTCATGGATTGTTATAGCTGTATTCATGGTAATAATGTTAATTTACTGTGCACTTGTTTTTGGCAGTGCAATTATATCAAATATGTAATTGTGTAAAAATATTGTGGAATATATAACTATATAAAAGTTGGTCAAAAAAGGCCAACTTTTTTTAGTGTTTATATAATATTGGTAAATTACTAAAATATGTAAGCAAAAGTGTTGACAAAAATAAAAAATGAGAGTATACTAGTATACTATAAGAGTATACAAGAGAAGGTGGTATTTTGAAAGAAGAACAGATTATTCAAGCTGCAAGAGAATTATTTACAGTTTACGGATATAAAAGAGTGTCTATGGATGAAATAGCTAAAAAAGCAAATGTAACAAAAAGAACAGTATATTCGTATTTTAAAAGTAAAGAAGATTTATTAAAATATTTTATTGATGAAGAAATAAGAACAATGAAGAAAATTGTAGAAGAAACAGAGAACCATGAATTATCATATTTTAAAAATGTTCATAATGTAATTTATAGGCTTTTAGAATACAAAGGAGAAAGCAAATTTCTAAAAAGTATTATAAAAGAAAGCGAAATATTTGAAAATCGTATTATAATCGAAAATTTAAAACAGATTGATTTAGAAATTCAAAAATACATCAAGCAAAGATTACAAGAAGCAATTGACAAAAAATATGTTGAGGTAGAAGATGTAGATATAACAGCTTTTCTAATTTACAAAATGTATATTGCACTCATGTTTGAATGGTCTGAAAATAAAATTGATAGACAAAAGATAGCTGATAATATTATTAAAATTTTAAAAGATGGTTTAGAAAGAAAGGATGTTAAAAATGAATAAAAACAAAATTATGAAAACAATTATATTTATAGCAGTTTTATTAATTCCTGTTATTTATAGTTTCTTTTATTTAAAATCTTATTGGGATCCATATGGAAATTTACAAGATTTAAATGTTGCGGTAGTAAATAGAGATACAGGTGAAGATCGGAGTAAATCAAGGAAAAGAATTGATAGACTCATTAATTGATTCTAAAAGTGTTAACATATGTGTTGTAGATGATGATACAGCACAAGATGGCTTAGTAAATGGAAAATATTACGCAAAACTTATTATTCCAGAAGACTTTACAAAATCACTTAATAAAGCGCAAGATTCTGATAGAGAAAAAACAATAATTACTTTTTCTCCAAATAAAAAATCAAATTATTTAGCATATCAAATTATTAATAATGTAGTAACAAAAACCGAGCTAAGTTTACAAGCTAAGGTTTCTGAAAAAATAGTTGCATCATTAAAAGAAAAACTAGAAGAAGTTCCAGGTAAAATGGAAGATATAAATAATGGTGTTAATGATGTTCTTGATGGAACTACTACCTTAAATAATGGATTAAATACTTTAAATGAAGGAACAAAAAAATTATCAACAAGTTATGATACGTTCGATAAAGGGATTACAAATGCATATGAGGGAAGTTCAAATTTACAATCAGGTATCAATTCCGTAAAAAGTGGAACAGAAAACTTAGTAAGTGGAACAGAAAGTGCAAGTGAAGCTATAAATAAAATACAAAGTGGTGTACAAAAAATTTCTTCTAAAACAGAAGATGGAATAAAAAATATTAATGCAGGAGTTACACAACTTGTAACAGGTACAAATAATTTTAATACAAACTTCAATAATTATGTAAACGGGGTTAATGAGTTAAATAAAAATACAGAACAGATTTTAAATGGAATTGTTTTAATGGGAAAACAAAACCCAGCACTATTACACGATGAAAACTTTAAAAAAATGTATAGTGGAGCAACTGCAATATTAGAGAAACAAAGTTTTAAAAATCTTCAAACATCTGGTGAAAAATTAAAAGTTGCATCTGGAAACGTTAATTCAGGTATGAATAACTTAAAAAATAAAATGAGCAGTGTAGAAGAAATTGCGACAGGACTTCGGAGAGTTAAACGGAGCAATAACAAAATTAAATTTAGGAGTTCAAAGTTTAAATTCTGGAACTAAACAATTAAATAGCGGTGTAGAAAAAGTAAATGCAGGTACAGCTTCATTAAATTCAGGATTAAAAACATTAAGCACTAGCTCAGAAGAAGTTAAAACAGCAATCACATCTATAGCAAGTGGTACAACAAAAGCTTATGACGGTGGTATTGCACTTGCAAATGGTGTTAAAACATTAAAAACAGAAATATCAAATGGAATTGAAGAAACAAAACAAAGTCTAAAAAAATTAGACGGATTAGATAGTTATGCAGAAGACCCAATTGAAATAAAAGAAGAGAGCTATGGAGAAGTTAAAGAATACGGAGTATCTTTTACACCATTATTCTTATCAATTGGTTTATGGGTTGGAGCACTTATGTGTTATGTAATATTATATTATGACCAAGAAAAGAGATTTAAGATATTAGGAAGATATGCAAACAATAAAATGATACAAATTGCCTTATATCTGGGTATAGCTGCAGCTCAAGGATTAATAACTGCCGCATTATTAAAGCTTGGTCTAGGATTTAATGTTCAAAATACATTCTTATATTATACATCTTCTGTTATTATTGCAGTAACGTTTATGAGTGTAATTCAATTTTTAATTATTAATTTTGGAGATATTGGAAAGTTTTTAGCACTTATTGTTTTAGTATTACAACTTGCAGCATCAGGTGGAACATTCCCAGTTGAAACAATTAATAAAGGTTTCCAAGTTCTAACAAACTTTTTACCAATGACATATGCAATAAGATTATTAAAGGAATCATTAGTTTTAATTGATAAAGGTTTTGCAATGAAGAATATATTAGTTTTATTAGCATTTATAATAGTACCTTTAATTATTACAACAATTACAAGTTATATTAAACAAAAAAATGTGAAGCAAGAAGTAAAACAACAATAAATTAAAAAAAGTTATAATGTCTTTTATGTATATAGTTTAAGGCATTATAGCTTTTTTATTATAGTCTGATATATATAAATAAAAATTCAAATTTATTTTTCATCAATTTTTCATTTTGATATTTTACATATATAATAGACTACTTTTAATTTATATGATAAAATATCTAATGTTATAAAAAAAGAGGGGAAAAGAATGGAAAAAAAGATAGAAAAAAAAACAATAAAAAATTTAGAAGAATTAAGAGGACTTAGTAAAGAAGAAGTTGAAAGACAAATAAGTAGAGGGCTTGTTAACTATGATACATCACCTAAATCTAAGAGTATCAGGTCGATTATATTAGGGAATGTTTTTACTTTATTTAATATTATAAATTTCTTATTGGGACTTGCAGTATTTGCGGTAGGCTCATATAAAAATATTTTTTTCCTAGGAATAATAATTTGTAATACTGCAATTAGCATAATACAAGAAATTAAATCAAAAAGAGCAGTAGATAAATTATCTGTATTAGCAGAAACTAAGGTAACTTGCTTAAGAGATGGGGAAAAAAAGAAAATTGGAATTAATGATATTGTATTAAATGATTATTTAATATTTGAAACAGGAAATCAAATTATTACAGATAGTACTATTTTAAGTGGCGAAGTCGAAGTAAATGAATCATTTATTACAGGCGAGTCAGATACTATTATAAAAAAAGTGGGTGATACATTACTTTCAGGGAGCTTTATAGTAAGTGGAAATTGTATTGCAAAAGTTATACATATAGGAGAAGAAAATTATACATCTAAAATTTCGAGTGGTGCAAAATATGTAAAAAAAGTAAATTCGGAAATTATGAAATCATTAAATCAAATTATAAGAACGATTTCAATAATTATAATTCCAGTTGGAATTTTACTGTTTTTAAACCAAATTAATTTAGCAGATAATAATTTACAAAATGCTGTTGTAAATACCGTAGCTGCAATTATTGGAATGATACCAGAGGGTTTAGTTCTATTAACCAGTACTGTTTTAGCAGTTAGTGTAGTAAGATTATCAAAAGATAAAGTTTTAGTACAAGAGCTCTATTGTATAGAAACATTAGCTAGAGTAGATACATTATGTTTAGACAAAACAGGGACTATAACAGAAGGCAAAATGGAGGTAAAAGGAATAAGATGTTTTACTGGCAATGAAACGGAAATGAAAGAAGCACTACGAGAAATTGCTCGGTGCATCTGAAGATTCTAATTCGACCATTGAAGCAATTAGAGAAAAGTATAATGGGAAAACCGAATGGGTTTCGAAAGAGAAAGTTGCCTTTTCATCACAAAAAAAATGGTCCGGAATTAATTTCGAAGAAAAAGGAAGTTATATTATAGGTGCTCCAGAATTTATTTTAAAAGAAAAGTATAGTAATTATAAAGAACAAATTGAAGAATATTCGAATGACTATAGAGTAATTTTAGTAGTTCATTCAGAAGAAAAATTTAATGAAAAAGAGTTACCAAATAATTTAGATGTTTTAGGTTTAGTTCTAATTAGCGATAAAATTAGAAAAGAGGCAAAAAGAACATTACAATACTTTAAGGAACAAGGAGTATGCGTAAAAATTATTTCAGGTGATAATCCTATTACAGTTTCAAAAATTGCAAAATGTTCAGGAGTAGAAAGAGCTGATAAATGGATAGACATGACAACTATTACTACACAAAAACAAATGCAAGATGCAGCTAAAAATTACACTGTATTTGGTAGAGTATCACCAGAACAAAAAATGAAGCTTGTACAATGTCTAAAAAATGATGGACATACTGTTGCAATGACTGGAGATGGAGTAAATGACGTTTTAGCATTAAAAGAGGCAGATTGTAGTATTGCAATGGCATCAGGAAGTGATGCTACACGCAATGTATCGGAGCTTGTACTATTAGATTCTAATTTTGCATCTATGCCTAAGATTGTTGCAGAAGGAAGAAGAACTATAAATAATATAGAACGATCAGCAACGTTATTTCTAGTAAAAACAATTTATGCAAGTATTCTAGCACTAATATTTTTAGTGGCACATATGCCATATCCATTTATGCCAATTCAACTTAGTTTAATTAGTGTGGTTACAATTGGAATTCCTTCATTTGTATTAGCATTAGAGCCAAATAAAGAAAAAGTTAAAGGACATTTTTTGAAGAATGTAATTTCAAAAGCAATACCGACAGCACTTACTGTTGTAATCAACATTGTGATAATTGCAATAATTTGTTATAATACGAAAATATCTGTAGAAGAATATTCGAGTTTATGCGTGATATTAACAGCATTTACAGGACTTTGGTTGTTATCTAATTTGTGCAAACCATTAGATATATTTAAAATAAAGAATAATCAAATAGAGAATAATTATGTATCACAAGGAATTAAAACAGCATTATTTATTTGTATGATAGTATTATTTACATTTGGAATTACAGTTTTGAAAAATTGGTTTTCAATAACAATCAGTCTTAAATCATTGAAAATTCTTGCAATCATGGTATGCATAAGTTCTATTTGCTTTTTGGGGTTAAAAATGATATCAAGGAAAATTTTTAAAATAGGTGTATAAAATCAGAAATACTAGAATAGCACGAAGCAAAGAGAATATTAAAATAAAGTTTTTATTATTTAAAATTCTCTTTGCTTCTTTTATTTTATATATCTGATACAAGAGATAAAAGTATCTATAATGAAGATAATAATTGATGTATTTAATATTATTTGCTGAAGAATAAAAGGAGTCTTTTCTAATAAAAAGTTAACCTTTTTTTCGAGAAATGGAAAAATATGATTAATAAATAAAATTGCAATAATCCCCCATGCAAATGAATAAAAAATACTTATTCTACCATTTAAATTAAAGAAATCGTTTGTATAATCCCACCAATGTGCTGAAAAAAGTGCATCTAACATAAAACTTACAAGATATTCAAAAGCAGAAAATATTACAATTGAATATAAAAATAGTTTGATGGAGTTATTCTTATATTTTTTTAAAGTTGTTAATAAGATGATTGCTCCGCAACCATAAATTGGACAGATTGGACCATATAAAAATCCTCTATTATAAAAATGTCCGAGTTCAAAAATACAATATATTGTCTCTAGAATCCAGCCTAA
This sequence comes from uncultured Clostridium sp., assembly GCA_900553225.1. Taxonomy (GTDB): domain Bacteria; phylum Bacillota; class Clostridia; order TANB77; family CAG-508; genus CAG-492. The sequence continues at coordinate 12,464 of USCV01000002.1, forward strand.
AAAGGCGAAGATAAAAAAGTATAATATTAAACTTTGTATATTAGATAATTTTTTTGTGTTATATTTTTGCATATGTGTTTCCATAAATAATTCTCCCCCATGAATTGTGTAATATAATATCAAATAAAATATAAAAAGTAAATTAGAATAGAAAAAAAAATAAGTTTTATGTGTAACTTTTTTGTCTTACTTTTGACTTGGACTTCTTTATACTAGACTTTTCCATATTTATATGATATATTATATTAAATTTATTATTATTATATTAGGAGATGGAATTTATATGAAAAAACCAGAATTATTAGCTCCAGCAGGATCATTTGAAAAGGCAAAAACTGCATTTTTATATGGGGCAGATGCTGTATATGCTGGAACAGCTGAATTATCTTTAAGATCAAGGGCGGAAATGCAAAATGATGATTTAAAAAATACAATTGAATATGCACACAAAATTGGAAAAAAAGTGTATACTGCAATAAATATATATGCATGGGATGAAAATTATGAAGAAATAAGAAAGCAAGCTAGAATGCTAGAAAGACTTAATAGTGATGGTATTATAGTTGCAGATGGAGGAGTAATTGATATTTTAAAAGAAGAAGCTCCGAATATTCCAATTCATATTAGTACTCAAGCAAATACAGTAAGTGCTCATAGTGCTAATTTCTGGTATAGAAATGGAGCTAAAAGAGTTATTTTAGGAAGAGAACTTAATAAAGAACAAATTAAGCAAATAGTAAAAAACACTCCAATTGGATTAGAAACAGAGATTTTTATACATGGAGCTATTTGTTTTGGATATTCTGGAAGATGTTTTTTAAGTGACTTTTTAGCAGGAAGAAGTGCAAACCTTGGAGATTGTGCACAAAGTTGCAGATGGGCTTATAATGTATATGTAGAAGAAAAAAACAATCCAGGAGAATTTATGCCAGTCGAGAATGATGAAAAGGGAACTTATATTTTTTCATCAAAAGACTTATGTTTGATAAAAGAAATTCCAGAAATAATGCAAATGGGTGTTGATAGTTTAAAAATAGAAGGTAGATTAAAAACAGAATACTATTTAGCATCTGTTATAAATGCATATAGAAATGCAATTGATGATTATATAAAAAATCCTGAAGGATATGATTATGCAAAATATTTAAAAGAACTTGAAAAGACAAAGACAAGGGGATTAACAACATTTTATTTCAATGATAGAAAAAATAAGGATATTCAGGAATATGAAGGAAAGCAGTATAATCCATGTTATGAATTTGGAGGAAAAATATTAGATTGTAAAGATGATATTGCTTTAGTAGAAGTAAAGAATAGATTACAATTAGGTGATACTTTAGAAATCATCTTGCCAAATGAAATAACAACAATTGACTTTAAAATAAGTAAACTATGGGATAGCGAAACAAATGAAGAAGTAGAATTTGTAAATCCAGGAAAACAAGGGCAAACTGTGAAAATGAAGTTACCTATTGAAGGAAAGAAAGGTTTTATTTTAAGAAGAAAAAAATAGTTTATATTTAATATATAAATAAAAATAAAGACGTAAATTTATATAAATGCTAAGTTTACGTCTTTTACAGTGCTATTTAATGTTTTAAATGTTGTTATATTTTTAAACATATTTAGATAGACAATAATTTAATATTAAATTTAGAATGCATATTTAATCTAAGATGTTTTTTCTAAAGAAAATGATATACATATACATATTAAAAATAATAAAAGCGAACAAATTCCGCTAAAATTAAATGTAATACCAGGATATAAAATTAGCAAAGAACCGAATACAAATCCAATGATGCTATAAAAAGTTTGAGTATAGAATTTGGATAGTAAAACTTGAATAATTTTAAGCCACATAATACATCCAACAACAAGCCCTATACCCATTGGAATTAAAACAGATAAATTTAGACATGAAATAGATTCTAAATAAGTAGAATATATTCCAAGTATCATTAATATGACAGTACTACTAACTCCAGGAACAACAACGCCAATTGACATGAAAAAACCGCAAATAACAAGGTAATATGGAGAGCAAGTGTATTCTATAGTTGCCATAGAAAATGAAGCCTCATATCTAAGAAGTATGACAGTTAAAAGAAAAGTAAATAATGCATACAGTAGATAATGTAATTTAAATCCATCTTTATTTGAGTTTTTAATTAAAGCAGGAGTGGTTCCTAAAATTAGCCCCATAAAAGCAAAATTTGCTTGCATAGGAAATTTAGCAAATAAAAAGTTTAGACTATTACCAAATAATAGTACCCCAACAAATCCACCAATACAAAGTGGAAGCAAAAATTTAAAATTTGTTTTAAAATCTTTAAAGATACCAAGCACACTATTTACTAGTTTTTCATAAATGCCAAAAATGACGCATAAAACTCCACTACTTATACCTGGAAGAATTGCTCCTGCACCTAAAAAAATCCCTTTTAGTATATTAGTACAAAAATTAACCATAGTATCCTCCTGTAATAATATATATTATTAATATTAAGAATGTAGAAGAAAAAAGTATAAAAACATGATTAAAGTATGCTATATTATAATGATATAAAATAAAAGTTATAAAAAACATTTATTAATAAGGAAAAATCTAATTTGGTTCAAAAATCTAAAAATAAAATTTGTAAGCCATGCACTTTTAAAATTAAAAAACATATATTTACTGTATAGTGAAAAAATGGAGGTACTAATATGTTTGTACTATCAATATCAGGTTTTTTAGCGTTTTTAAAAACAAGTATTTTTCTTGTAGGCTATATTTCAAGTAATAATTTATTTCCAGAACCTTTAACTCGGAGAAGAGGAAAGTATTTATTTAGAGAAATACAAAGCAGGAGATGAGGAAGCACGTAACATATTGATTGAAAGAAACTTAAGACTTGTTGCTCATGTGTGCAAAAAGTATACTATAACAAATGTTGAACAAGATGACTTAATCTCAATTGGAACAATTGGACTTATAAAGGGAATTAATAGTTTTGATAAATCAAAAGGAGTAAGACTTGCAACTTATGTAGCAAGATGTATAGATAATGAAATATTAATGCATTTGAGAAGCACAAAAAAACTTGGAGCAGAGGTTTTTCTTGAAGAGCCAATTGGAAAAGATAAAGATGATAATACAGTTACCTTGCAAGAGGTTTTAGAAAATAACGACAAAAGTGTGGAAGAAATTGTAGACTTTAAATTTAAAGTAAAAACACTTTATGAAAAAATGAAAGAGGTACTAAAAGATAGAGAAAAAATGATTTTAGAATTAAGATTTGGCTTAAATGGTGATAAGCCAAAAACTCAAAATCAAATTGCTAAAATACTTGGAATTTCGCGTTCATATGTTTCAAGAATTGAAACAAAAGCAATTGGAAAATTAGCAAAAGAAATAAAAGAATAATTATATATGAACTTAGCAAAAAAAGTAAAGACTAATTATGAAGTAAACCCCGTTTAGTGTCCACTAAACGAGGTTCACTCCAATTATACATCTTTACTTTTTTATTATTTCAAATAGATTATAGCCTAAATAGCAACATAAAAATGTAAAAAAATAAAAAAAATGTTTTTAGCTTCTTGCTATTTTAGATATTGTATTGTATGATATTAGAAGAAAAAAAGTTGGACAAGAATGTATAGAAATAAAAAAAGAAAGGAGCTAAAAAAGTGAAAAAAACAATAGCTTGCATAATGCTTATATTTATAGCTTGTATTATTAGTTTGTCACCTAATGTATATGCAACTGAAACAGCTAATAAAGAAGGAAATGAAGTATTAAAAAACGAAACAACAAGTAAATTAATTGAATTAAAAGAAAAAGATTTAAATTCACTAGAAGATTACAAGTTAGCTTATGGTGGAGATTCATATGGAATGGCAGCATTCATATTAAATAAAGTTAGAATTTATAGTATACCGATATGTTTTGTTGGAATAGCAATTAGTGCTATTTATCAATATGTAATTGGAATAAGAAAATTAGACGTAAGAGATAAAGGCTTTAATGTTATGATTGCAATTATTACGGTATTTGTTATATGTCAAGTACTACCATTAATATTTGCAATAGTTGTTAAAGGTTGGAGGGGTTAAACAAATGAAGGTTTTATTTGCCGTAAATAATGACAAAATTTCTGAATCAATAATAAGAAGATATCAAAAAAACTATAAAGAGATTATATCAGGTAAAAATGTATATTATTTCAATGCTATATTGAAAGAATTACAAAAAGATAAATCTTACGATAGAATTGTTATTAGTGAGGACCTAGAGCCATTAGCTAGTGACGATAAGGAATCAATTGATAAATTCTTATTTGATAAATTAGACAAAATAAGTGATGAAGCTTATAATACTGTTGGGAATGATATACCAATTATATTAATTGGTACAGATAGACGTACAAGACCAGAGGAAATACTTGTAAAATTATTTGGAATAGGTATATATAATACTTTGATTGGTCAAGATAGAAGCATAGACGAAGTATGTGAGTTAATTAGTAAGCCAAGGAGTAAAAAAGAAGCAAAAATATATTATAAAATTGATTCAGAAAACGTTGAATATAAACCAGAAAATGAAAGTGATGTAAGTGAAACAGAAATTCAAAACATATTAGCGCATTACAAAAGGCTTGGAAAAGATGAAGCAAAGTATATTAGCAGTTTCGATAGTATAGTTTCACAATATAATGATGAACAATTAAAGTTAATTATAAACTTCTTACCTAAAGATGTAAAAAAGGTACTAGAAAAGAAATCGGTAAAATACAGAAGCTTAATGGGGCTTAGTACTATTTATGGAGGAGAAGATACTAACGTAAATTCAAAAAACAAAATTAGTAATGAACATAAATTAGATATACTTGATAAGCAACTTAACAAATCAAAATTATCAAGTCCAGTTATTATACCAGGTTCAGTTAATACAAAAAAAGTGAAAAAAATTGTACAGCCAAAGCAAGAAAAAAGCGAAAAAGATGATAAAATAGGAGAACTAATACAAGAAATAGTAGCAGTACCAGAGCCAATTCAAAAGATAGAAGAAGAGCCTGATATAAAGCCTGTAAAAAGAGGAAGAGGAAGACCTCCTAAGAATAAAAAGATAGAAGAAGAACCTGAAGTAAAACCAGTAAAGAGAGGAAGAGGAAGACCTCCTAAAAAAATAAAACAAGAAGTAGAAGAAAATCAAAATGAAACAACTGAGCTTCCAGGATTAGATGATGATGATTTATTTGATGAAGACTATTCAGAAGTAGTAAAAAAGAAAACATTAAATAATACAAAGATGAATGCAAAACATCATGAAAGTGATAAATTACCAGGTTTTGAAGAAGATGATGAACTTCCAGATTTTGAAGAAGACGAAGAATTACCAGGACTTGATGATGATGATGAACTTCCAGGATATGATGATACCGATGATCAGGATGATAGTTATGACGAAAAGAGTAACTACAATGGTCCAATACAAAATGTTAATTTTAATCACTTTAAAGATGTAGAAAATGTAAATAGTATACAAAATAAGAGCTATTCTAATTCACAGATGGATTTAACAATTGATAATTTATTAACTGGAGATAAAAAGCTTGTTTCTTTTATAGGAACTTCAAAAAATGGAACCTCTTTTTTAGTAAATAATTTAGCTCAAATGCTTTCTGAAAAAGGAATAAAAACTGCAATTCTAGATTTATCTCAAAATAGAAACGCATATTATGTATATACAGACAATCAAGAAGAATTAAGAAATATTGCATATAGATGTATTGAGAATCTAAAAAACGGAATTCCTGAAGGAATAAACATTAATAAAAACTTAACGGTATATACATCTTTGCCAGATGATATTGAAGGCTTAAAAGATTCAAAACCAATTATTGAAACATTACTTGCAAACTATTCATTAATTTTGCTAGATTGTGATTATACAACTGACTTTTCTTACTTTAATATGGCACAAGAAATTTATCTTGTACAAAGCCTTGATGTATTAACGATACAACCATTAACAGCATTTTTAAGAGAATTAAAAGCAAAAAATATATTAGACGCAAATAAGTTAAGAATTGTAATTAATAAGCATGTTAAATCAGAAATTAGTAATAAAATGCTTATTGGAGGAATGTCATCTTATAATGATCCAAGTATGTCATATATGACAGAACTTTTTGATAGAGATAAAATAAAATATCTAACAATTCCATTTGAAATACAGACATATTCTAGGTATTTAGATGCTTTAGCAAATTGTAAAATTTCATTAAAAGGATATTCTAAAATCTTTCTAAAAAGTTTAGAAGAGTTAGGAAATATGGTGTTTCCATTAATAGGAAACTCAAAACTAAACAAACAAAAAGATTATAACAATTACAATAATTATTTTTCAAAAAATACTAATAATACATTAAGTAAAATGAAAAATAGATATTAATTAGTCGCAGATGGTGAGGGGATAATTTTGGAAATAGTATTTATTATAATAGCATTATTATTAGTTATAACAATTGGAATACTAATAATGTACAACATGTCTTTAAATAAAAAGATAAAAGAGTATAGCAATACAAATCAAAAAATTAACAATTTAAATGTGCTTCAAGATTTTATAGATACAATTGGAGAAGATAGTTCAACTGATGAAAAAATCAAGAAAATTAATAATATTTTAATAGAACGTTATGAAATTAAATATTCAACAATTGTTATTTATGATGGAGCAGAATATACAATCAGAGCATCCAATGTTGCAGAAAAACATTGGGATAATTTAAAAAATTTGCATAAGGAAGAAGTATTTAGAGAAAGTATCCAAACTGCAACTCCTAAATATATAACCATAAATCAAGAAGGGGAAACTTTACCATATCTAAAAATGGAATTTGCAAGAGCAAAATCTGCTATGTTCTTTCCTATATATATGGATAATATTTATGTTGGATACTGGATTATTGAAGGAAATAAACCACATGAATTTGATAATGTGGATACTACAATATTAGAAGTAATAAAGAATAATATAGTTTCTGCACTAAAAACAGTAGCAAATCAAAGCACTATAGAAAACATAGTTAGAGAAGATAAATTCTCAGGCTTGAAGTCAGCTGAATATTTATATGGCATTGCAAAAAAGGTAATAAATAAATATTCTACATCTACCGTATGTTTATTTAAGATTACAAATCTATCTGAAATAAACGAAAAAGTAGATAGAAAAGTTGGAAATTACATAATAACTAAAATTAGTGAGTTGTTTAAGTCAAACTTAGCACAAGAGTACTTTTTTGTAAGGTATATGGGACCAAAATTTGCAATTGTTTTCTCAGGCACTGATGAAGAAGGTGTTGTGAATTTCATGAAAAGTATGAAATTGCAAATAGAAAATATAAAAATAGATGTACAAAATTTTGGTAAATCTAATGTAAAAATTGTCAGTCCTAAAATAAATGTTGCAATTACAACATATTATAAGGGAACAGCCTTAGAAGGCGTTACAAAAAAATTAGAGGAATATCTTGACAATGCAGATTCTAATGAAAATAATATAAATTGTTTATAAAAAGGGAGGTATGTAAATTATGGCTATGGATGAAACAATGAGTTTTAAAGTAGAAAGGGATAAAAACATTAAGGCAAAAGAAATTTTAACTGATGTTTATAATGCACTTGTGGAAAAAGGATATAATCCAATAAATCAGATTGTAGGATACATTCTTTCAGGAGATCCAACATATATTACAAGTCATAATAATGCTAGAAATTTAATTAGACAAGTTGAAAGAGACGAACTCCTTGAAAAAATGGTAAAAAGTTATATTGGATTGGAAGACTAAATATATGAGAAAACTTGGAATTGATTATGGAGATGCAAGAGTAGGAGTTGCAATAACAGACGAATTAGGAATTACAGCTCAAGGATTAGAAACAATACATCATAATGGTAATGATAAATTGGTTTTAAAAAGATTAGAAGAATTATTTAATCAATACCAGATTGATACTATTGTAATAGGGGTTCCTATTAACATGAATGGGACTAAAACAGAACGAGTTGAAGTAACAGAAAAGTTTATTCATAAACTAAAATGTAAATTTAATAAAATAAAAATTGAAAAAATTGATGAAAGACTTACTACTGTTGAAGCACATAAAACAATGAATTTTTTAAATATCAATAAGCATAAAAAAAAGAATATAGTAGATACTATTTCAGCAGTATATATATTAGAAACATATATGAAAAAAATGAGCTAAACAAATTGTATAGCAATAATTAAAAGGTAAATAATAGATATAAAGATATTATTATTGTAGAAATACAATTTTAAATATAAAAATATTGAAAGGAGAATAAAAAATGAGTGAAGATGTAAATAACATTCCAGATTCTGAAGAAATTGATAATATCATTGTTTTAAATGATGAAGATGGAAATGAGGTTGAATTTGAATTTTTAGATTTAATTGAATTTGATGGAGAACAATATGTTGTTCTACTACCTACAGATGAATCAGAAGAGGATGAAGAAGCAGGAGAAGTTGTTATACTAAAACTTGAAGATTCAGAATCAGAAGAAGAAGAGTCTTATGTAAGTGTAGATGACGAAGATATTTTAAACAAAGTTTTTGAAATCTTCAAAGAAAAATTTAAAGATGATTTTAATTTTATTGATGAATAGAATTATAAAGTAAAAATAGGCAAAAGACATCTTGTTTTTATGCCTATTTTTTATATTCATTATTAATGTTCAAATTATATAATTTAATTACTCGGGATGATTATAAAATCTAGAGTAAATTTATTGCAATTAAGAAAAATGTATTATATAATCCAAATAAGTGATTTTGTGTCATAAATAAACAAAAAAAGGGGTTTATAATATGATTAAAAGAATAGATACAAGAAAAATAATGGTTGGAGATGTTCAAATTGGTGGTAAAGATCAAGTAATAATTCAATCAATGACAAACACCAAAACAAAAGACGTAAATAGTACTGTAAAACAGATTTTAGATTTAGAAAATGCAGGGTGTCAGATTATTAGAGTAGCATGTTTAGATATTGAAGATGCAAAAGCAATCAAACAAATTAAACAGCAAATTCATATACCAATTGTGGCAGATATACACTTTGATTATAGGATTGCTTTGCAAGCAATTGAGAGTGGAGTAGATAAAATTAGAATTAATCCAGGAAATATTGGTAATGAAGAAAGAATAAAAAAAGTTGTAGATGCATGTAAAGAACATAAAATACCAATTAGAATTGGCGTAAATGGAGGCTCTTTAGAAAAAGATTTGTTAGATGAAAATGGTAGACCAACAGCTAAAGCAATGGTAGAAAGTGCAAGAAGACATGTAGCCATTCTTGAAAAATTAGATTTTTATGATATTTGCATTTCACTTAAAGCTTCTGATTTAGATTTATGTATTGCTGCATATGAGGAAGCAAGTAAAACCTTTGATTATCCACTACATTTGGGAATAACTGAAGCTGGAACAGCGTTTAGTGGTACTGTAAAATCTAGTATTGGATTAGGAGTATTATTAAGGCAAGGAATAGGAAATACTTTAAGAGTTTCTTTATCAGATAATCCTGTTGAAGAAATAAAAGTTGCAAAAGAAATCTTAAAAGATTGTGGATTATATAAAAAATCTCCAAAATTAGTTGCCTGTCCTACTTGTGGAAGAACTCAAATAGACTTAATACCTATTGCAAAGGAAGTAGAAAGCTTTTTACAGACAATTGAAGCTGATATTACAGTAGCTGTTATGGGATGTGCTGTAAATGGACCAGGTGAAGCAAAAAATGCAGACATTGGAATTGCCGGTGGAATTAATGAAGGACTATTATTTAAGAAGGGTGAAATTATAAAAAAGGTTAAACAAGAAGATATTGTTCAAGTATTAAAAGATGAAATTATAAAAATGATAGAAGTAAAATAAATTATAGAAGGGAATAGTAAATTAAATGGAAATTATACTTGGAAGAACAGCTGGTTTTTGCTATGGAGTAAAAAATGCTGTTTCAAATGCAGAAGAAAAGTTAAAAGAATATAAAAATTTATATTGCCTTGGAGAATTAGTACATAATGGTCAGGTAGTAAAAAAACTAGAGAATTTAGGACTAAAAGTAATAGAAAAACTTGAAAATTCGGATAATAAAGTTATTATAAGAGCGCATGGAATTGCAAAAGAGGTTTATAATAAGGCCAAACAGATGAATATTGAACTACTTGATTTTACATGCCCAAAAGTCTTAAAAATACATGATATTGCACAAGAATATTCAAATAATGGATATTATATATTTTTAATAGGTGGAAAAAAACATCCGGAAACGATAGGAACAATTAGTTTTTGTGGTGAAAATTCATATATAATCGAAGAAGAAAAACAAATAATGGAAGGAATAAATCTGCTTAAAAAATCAAATATAAAAAAATTATTAATTATTGTACAAACAACTTTTAGTTTAGAAAAGTTTAATAAATTTCTTGAGATAATTAAAGAAAATGTAGGAGAAGATATTAAAATCGATGTAAAAAATACAATATGTAATGCAACGAAAATAAGACAAGAAGAAACAGAGAAAATTTCTAAAGAAGTTGATTGTATGATTATAATTGGTGGAAAGAATAGTTCTAATACAAAGAAATTATATGATATTGCGAAAAAAAACTGCGCAAATACATTTATTATTGAAACGAAGGATGAAATAGAAAAAGAACAAATAGAGAATTTTGATAAAATAGGAATTATGGCAGGTGCTTCTACTCCAATAGAAAGTATAAATGAAGTAATTGAAAAGATTGGTAAGTAAATATGGTAAATTATAATGTGGAAGATAATGAAAATTCTAATATACCAGATTTTTTGCTTGAAATGTTACAAAATCAATATGGTATAGAATTAACAAAAAAAATAATAAATGGATATGAAAAAAATAGAATAGTTAGCCTTCGCGTAAATACAATTAAAAGTGATGCAAATAAGGTAAAAAACGAATTAACAAAAGCTGGAATTAAATTTGAAAATGTACATTGGAGTAGTAATGCTATTATTATAAAAGATGCTAATGAAAGGCAAATTGAAGCTTTAGATATTTACAAAAATGGCGATATTTATCTTCAAAGCTTATCATCAATGTTACCTGCCCAAATATTAAATCCAAAAGAAAATGCAGATATTCTGGATATGGCTGCAGCACCTGGAGGGAAAACTACGCAAATGGCTGCACTATCTAATAATAGAGCACACATTACAGCTTGTGAAATAAATAAAATTCGTGCAGAACGCCTAAAATATAATATAGTAAAACAAGGAGCAAATTGTGTATATGTTATGCTAAAAGATGCTCGTAACATAGATGACTTTTTCTCATTTGATCAAATTCTACTTGATGCGCCATGTAGCGGAAGCGGAACATTAAATTTAAAAGATCAAAATTTAATAAAATTCTTTAATTTAAAATTAATACAAAAGTCCAAAACTACTCAAGAAACACTTTTAAAAAAAGCAATTAAAATTTTAAAACCTGGTCAGGAAATGGTATATTCTACTTGCTCAATTCTAGAATGTGAAAATGAAGATGTTGTAAACAAAGTAATAAGAAGTAAAAAAGTAGAGATTGTCCCAATTGAATTTGATGGAAAAGAAAATTTACCGCTATTGCCAGTAAAAATAAAAGGTACAATATGCGTGTGTCCAAATGAGATGTATGAAGGATTCTTTATTGCTAAAATAAAAAAAATATAATATGAAAAAAGCTAAAATCACAATAAATGATTTCAGCTTTTTATAATTTTATTAATTTTTTCTTTTCCCGAATAAAGATAAGATTCTCAAGAATATGTTAATAAAATCAAGATATAGTTGCATTGCACCATAAATATATAATTTATCAGATTTCATTGTTTCATCATATTGTAATTGTTTAATAGAATTCATATCATAAGCGGTAACACCAAAAAATACAAATAAAATCACCCAATCTAATGCAATATCTAAAATAGAATTTCCTAAAAAGATATTAATGATGCTTAGTACAAGTGCTGCAAGCATAGTACCAAATAATAAATTATACCATTTGCTAAAATCTATTTTAGAAACATATCCAATTATTGCAAATAAGGCAAATAATATTGCTGATATACCAAATAATATTATAATTGAGTTTAATTCAAAATATGCAAAAAGTGTAGATAAAGTAACACCATTTAGCAGTGAATAAACAAAATATAATATGGCGACAGCGACCGGTGGTAATTTTTTAAATAAAAAAGAAAATAATAAAACAACAACTACTTCTAAAATAAGTATAACTTGAAAGTAGTTAGTTATAACTAAATTAACCCATAATCCAGACGCATAAGTATACCAAGCAACACCAGCTGTGCCAAGTAATCCAAGAAACATCCAAAAGAAAGTTTTTGGAATTAGATTATTATCAGTTTTTTGCATAATAACATCATCTTCCATAATCTTCACCTCCAATATATATATTATACTATAAAATATAGTGTGTATTCAAGAGGAAAATACACAGTTTGACAAATTATGTAAATAATGCTATACTATTATCATAGTGAAAGTTTCACTAAATTTTATTATATTTATGTGGTCAAAAAACATAGGAGGTTTTAAGATGCAAGAATTCAACATAGTGTATTCAATTGATGGAGGATCGGAAAGCTTTGCAACAATTAGCTGGGATAATGATTCAGGACAGAGTTATTTGAATTCAGACAATAAGATTTCAGTGATTGCTGGACTAATGCTCATAGACAAGATTTTGCAAAAAAATGTTGTTTATGAAGCTGGAATTAGCAAACTCGGAGTTTGGGAAGAAGATACACCAAAAGGCAAAGAAGTTATAGTCAAAAAGTATGCAATGACTAAAGGAGGAAAATTGTTTGAGATTCAAAAAGAGCCTGTAATAATTCCAACATATGTTTCAAGATATTCGTTTAAAACGCATATTAGTGTGGCATATGCAGTGTGCAGATATATGGAGCAATTTTCTGACAAAAGTCATGAAATAGAGTATAAACTTGCACAGCTTATTTCTGAAGAGGATCTTACAGCTAAAGGAATCTTCCTCTGTGGACCTGGAGACCCAACATAACAGTTATTAATAAGAGCCAAAACATTTAAATACATGTTGGCTCTTATTGTTTTTTTAAAATTATTAAATAAATATATAAATATCAAAAGTTAGAAAATTTTAAAGTAAATAATATAAAAAAATCTGAATATAAATTAAAAAAGCGTCAAAAAATAAATATGGTGATAAAAATGAAAGTATCTTGGATAAAATATGAAAAAGATAAAAATAGTTTTAAAATACCAGAAAGCCTAGGCTTCGACGTTTTCAAATTGGAAGATTTAGAAAATATAGATGAAAAAATAAGACAGTTAGTAAATGAACAATATAATACAATTATTATATCTAATGAAGCTGCAGCATTTTCAGAAGATATAATAAAAAAATACGCTCGGGGATGAAAAAGTAAACATTATAATTTCTAAAAGAAAAAATTAAATGTAAAGTCATAAAATAATATGAAAGTCATAAGTTGTACTATTAACAATTACATATATTGGAGGAGAAATGGCAGATAAAAAAAATAAAATAAAGTACAATAAATTTATTTGTGAATTTTATAATGAACTAAATGAAAAAAATAAAGCATTTTCAGATTTAATATTTTTATGTATTGGTACAGATAGATTAACAGGGGACTGTTTTGGACCATTGGTAGGAGATAAATTAAAAAGTAATATTAATAATATTACTATGAATGCGAGGGTATACGGTTCTTTAGAAGAACCAATTATACAATCAAATGTAAATAGTAAAATAAACGAAATTTATATAAAATATGATAATCCATGTATAGTTGCAATAGATGCAGCACTTTCAACAGAAGAAAATATTGGTAAAATTATAGTTACAAATAATTCGCTAAAACTTGGAAAAGGATTACAAAAAAATATAGCTCAGATTGGAAATATTAGCATAAAAGGTGTAATTGGTAAAAAAAGAAAAAGTAGAAAGAAAAATATGGAAATATTACAAAATACATCTCTAAATATTGTTATGAATATGGCGAGTATTGTTTCAAATGGAATCATGGAAGTATTACAAGAAGAATATAACTTTATTTGAGATTTATTGTATAAATGTCCATAATTTGGAAAAAATCTATATAAACCAGAAGTACGTGTTGGGAGGTATATATGGATATTAGTAATATGAAAAATATAATTATTCTTAAAAATTTACCATCTAATTTAATAGAAGAAGCAATTGTTATTTTAAAACAAAATAAAAAAGTAAAAAAACCTGAACTAATAGAAAATAAAAAACAAAAATTTTCTAACGAAGAACATATGAAAGACAATAAACAAAACTTTATAATAAATGAAGCTCAGTCGGTAATTGCGGATTATATTTCTAAAGTTGAAGAGCAAGATAAAAGTAGCAAAAGACAATTAAATGAATTAAAGCAAAAGTATAAAAAATTGAAAGTTGTTTCCGTAACTTTAGGAATACTAATGTTAATCTGTTTTGTAATAAATTTATTTTAAATCATGAATAAAACATCTCTTAAAAGCATATTAATTAACAAATTAAAATGCTACAAAGGAAGAGGTGTTTTTATAATGGAAAAAACAGCGAGTGTAGAAGAAAGAATTAGGAGAGCAGAAGAAATTTATCAAAGAAGAAGATCTCAGGGTGTAAGGGTATATAGTAATAGTGCATCTGCTATGAGAAATAGCCCAAGTATATCATTATTTAAAAAGATGATAATTAAAATTATAATTTGTATTATTATTTATTCTTCATTCTATTTAATAAAAAATTCTAATTATTTTTTTTCACAAGATGTAATAAATAAAACAAGCCAGATTTTGTCGTATGATATGAATTTACAAGGAATGTTTAATGATATAAAAAAATATTTTGATAATTTAAAAACAAGTGGTTTTATAAGTACACAAAATACTCAAAATATGGATTCTCAAAATAAAGAAGAAGAAAATAAAGAAAAAGATTCAGAAAATATTAATGAAAATGAACAGGTTAATCAAAATGAAAATAATAAAACAGAAAATGAAAAAAGTAATTTACAAAACGAAGATGCTAAACAGATGCAAAATGAAGATTCAAATAAAAACGAGCAAACGACTGGAGGAATAGGAGGAGCGGATGAACAAATTAATATTAGTAATAATGAAGAAATTAGTCAAATGGAATTGGATGCAAAATATATAATAAATAATTTTGAATTAAATATCCCTTTGAAAGGAACAGTAACTTCAAGATTTGGGATAAGAACTCCAACAGATATAATTTCAGCAAATCATGCAGGAATTGATATAGGCGCAAATGAAGGAACAAAGATTGTTGCTGCGATAGATGGAAAGGTAATGTCTGTATCTGGGGTAGGAGATTATGGAAATCATATTATAATAGCAAATAAAAATGTAACCACTTTGTATGCACATTGTAAAACAATATATGCAAAAGATGGAGATGAAATTAAAAAAGGAACAGAGATTGCAGAAGTTGGTTCTACAGGAAGAGCAACACGGACCACATTTACATTTTGAAATAAAAGTAGATAATAGACTAGTTAATCCAGAAAATGTATTAAAATTTTAGAAGAGAGGAAGATTCATCTAGAATGCAAATAAGAATTGATTTAAAAATTTGTATAATTTTACTTATTTTTTTAGTAACTAAACAAGCCGATTTATATCTAGTATTCATGCTATTTGCAATTTTACATGAATTAGGACATTTAATAACAGGACTCATACTGGGATTTAGACCAAAATCTTTTTCTTTAATGCCTATGGGATTATCAATTTGTTTCAAAGTTAAAAATCAAGATTATAATAAAAAAATAAAAAATGCAAAATATATTACTTTAAAAAAATTATTAATATCTTTTGCAGGTCCGCTAACTAATTTTACAATAGCTTTTTTAATAGCTATTTCCAGTTTTGAATTTTTAAATGTTGCAAAAGAAACGA
Source organism: uncultured Clostridium sp. (assembly GCA_900553225.1). GTDB lineage: Bacteria > Bacillota > Clostridia > TANB77 > CAG-508 > CAG-492. Next base: position 28,516 of record USCV01000002.1, read on the forward strand.
TAATTTATGCTAACATATTAATAGGTTTATTTAATTTAATTCCTATTTATCCTTTAGATGGAGGAAGAATAGTAAAATATATTATACATATGCAAAAAAATTTAAGAAAATCTTATAAATATACTAATCTAATTTCAAATATTACATTAATAATTATAACTGCAGTTTCTAGTATAGCTATTTTATATTTAAAAAATATAGCAATTGTGTTAATTGTAATGTATTTATGGATTTTAGTAATTAAAGAAAACAATATTTATAATAAGAAAATGCATTTATATAAGTTAGTAGATAATATAGAACAAAATGCCATCAAATAGTAATAAACCAGTAATTTTATTTAAATTATTAGTTGCCTTTACAATGAAAGTATTATATAATACATAAATATACATAAAACAAATAAAAGGGGGAAGATAATTTATGGCAAAAATATTAGAGGACGTATCAAGAACATTTAATGAATTTTTATTATTACCAAATTTAACAGATGAAAGATGCATACCTAGCAATGTAGATTTAAAAACACCATTTGTAAAATTTAAAAAAGGAGAAGCACCAAAATATTATGGGAACATTCCATTTGTATCTGCAATAATGCAGGCCGTTTCAGGAGAAAAAATGGCTATTGCTTTAGCACGTGAAGGTGGATGTTCTTTTATTTATGGTTCTCAATCCATAAAATCACAAGCAGAGATGGTAAAAAGAGTAAAAAAGTGTAAAGCAGGTTTTATTGATAGTGATTCAAATGTAAAAAGTGGAACGACTTTAAGAGAGGTAATTGAACTAATAAAGCAAACTGGTCATTCTACAGTAACAATTACAGAAGATGGAACAAGTAATGGTAAATTTTTAGGTCTAGTTACAGATAAAGATTATCGAATTACAAGAGATAATTTAGATACTCCAGTAGATAATTATATGACTCCAAGAGAAAAAATAGTTTGTGCTAAAAAGGGAATTAGCTTATCAGAGGCAAATGACATTATATGGGAAAATAAAATTAGTTGTTTGCCAATATTAGATGAAAACGATAATCTAGAGCATTTAGTGTTCAGAAAAGATTATGAAGATAGAAAGAATAATCCATATTCATTATTAGATGAAAATAAAAGATACATAGTAGGAGCGGGAATTAATACAAGAGATTATGAAGAAAGAATTCCTGCATTAGTAGAAGCGGGTGTTGATATGCTTTGTATGGATTCATCAGATGGATATTCTGTTTGGCAAAAAAAGACTATAGATTGGGTAAGAGAGCACTATGGAGATGAAGTTAAAATTGGTGCTGGAAATGTTGTAGATAAAGAAGGCTTTTATTATTTAGCAGAAGCTGGTGCCGACTTTATAAAAGTTGGTGTTGGTGGAGGTTCAATTTGTATTACTCGTGAGCAAAAAGGAATTGGACGTGGACAAGCAAGTAGTTTAATAGATGTGGTTGAAGCAAGAAACGAATATTTTGAGAGAACAGGAATATATATACCTATTTGTTCAGATGGTGGAATTGTACATGATTACCATATAACTCTTTCATTAGCTATGGGAGCTGATTTTGTTATGATGGGAAGATATTTTGCACGTTTTGATGAAAGTCCAACAAGAGTTGTTAAAATAGGTGGAAACTTCGTAAAAGAATATTGGGGAGAAGGTTCAAACCGTGCAAGAAATTGGCAAAGATATGATTTAGGAGAAACTGGAAAGAATAAATTAAGTTTTGAAGAAGGTGTAGATTCTTATATTCCATATGCAGGACCTTTAAAAGATAATTTGGAAATAACAATTAGTAAAATTAAATCTACAATGTGTAATTGTGGGTCAATTTCAATTCCAGAATTTCACGAAAAAGCAAGATTAACTTTAGTATCTAATGTGAGTATTAAAGAAGGCGGAGCACATGATGTTCAATTGAAAGAAATTCAAAGTAATAATAATGAATAAGGGAAGGTTTTTATAAATGGAAGAAAAAGAATTAATTTTAATTTTAGATTTTTATGGTCAATATAATCAATTAATTGCAAGAAGAGTGCGTGAATGTAATGTGTATTCTGAAATTGTGCCATTTAATACAAGTATAGAAAAAATAAAAGAAAAAAATCCAAAAGGAATAATATTTACAGGTGGTCCTGCAAGTGTTTATACAGAAAAATCACCTAAATGTGATAAGGAAATATTTAATTTAGGAATTCCAATATTAGGAATTTGCTATGGAATGCAACTTATGACATATATGCTTGGAGGAACTGTTAAAAGAGCAGATAAAAGAGAATATGGAGTAACTTCTGTAAAGATAAATAATTCATCTAGATTATTTAAAGGATTTGATAATTCTAATGATTGTTTAATGAGTCATACAGATTTAGTAGATAAATTACCAGAGGGATTTGAAAAAATAGGATTTACTTCACATTGTCCAAACGCTGCAATACAAAATGTAGAAAAGAATTTCTACGCAATACAATTTCACCCAGAAGTGGATCATACGAAAAATGGAATAGAAATATTAAAAAACTTTGTATTTAATATTTGTGGTTGTAAAGGAAATTGGAAAATGAATTCATTTGCAGAAAAAACAATAAGAGATATAAAACAAAAGATTGGTAATAAAAAGGCATTATGTGCTTTATCTGGTGGAGTGGATTCTTCTGTTGCAGCTGCATTAATAAATAAGGCTATTGGAGAAAATTTAACATGTATATTTGTAGACCATGGCTTATTAAGAAAAAATGAAGCAGATGAAATAGAAGAAGTATTTACTAAGAATTTTAAAGTTAATTTTGTTCGTGTTGATGCAAAAGAAAGATTTTTAAATAAGCTTTCAGGAGTTTCAGACCCGGAACAGAAAAGAAAAATAATTGGAGAAGAATTCATAAGAGTTTTTGAAGAAGAAGCAAAGAAAATAGGAATGGTAGATTATTTAGTACAAGGAACAATTTATCCAGATGTAATTGAAAGTGGGGTAGGTGTTGGTGCTAAAATAAAAAGTCATCACAATGTTGGTGGGCTTCCAGAACATGTTGATTTCAAAGAAATTATTGAACCATTAAGAGATTTATTTAAAGATGAAGTAAGAAAAGTTGGACTAGAATTAGGACTTCCAGAGTTTTTAGTGTATCGCCAACCATTTCCAGGTCCTGGACTTGCAATTCGTATAATAGGAGATATTACAGAAAGCAAACTAGAGATTTTGAAAGATGCTGATAGCATTTTTAGAGAAGAAATTGCAAAAGCAGGACTAGACAGAAAAATAAATCAATATTTTGCAGTATTAACTAATATTAAAAGTGTAGGTGTAATGGGAGACGAAAGAACATATGATTACACAATTGCCTTAAGAGCCGTTACAACATCTGACTTTATGACTGCTAAATGGTCAAAAATTTCATATGAAGTATTAGAAGCGGTTTCAACTAGGATAGTTAATGAGGTAAAACATATAAATCGTGTTGTATATGATATTACAGGAAAGCCACCTGCAACAATTGAATGGGAATAAAAGAAAGTGGAGGAAAAATGGAAAAAGAAAAAATAAAATTTGAAGATTTAGGAATAGCAGAAAATATAGTAAAAGCTTTAGAAGATTATGGATATGAAGAGCCAACACCAATTCAAGAAAAGACAATTCCGTTTATAATACAAGGAAGAGACTTAATTGGTCAATCACAAACAGGAACTGGAAAGACAGCTTCATTTGGGTTACCTCTAATACAAAAAATTGATATAAATCTAAATAAAGTACAAGGATTAATTCTATGTCCGACTAGAGAACTTGCTTTGCAAGTAACCCGGCGAATTAAGAAAATTCACTAAATACCAAGAAAATATAAAATGTTTAGCAATATATGGTGGTGAACCAATAGAAAGACAAATTAAAGATTTAAAAAAGGGAGCAAAAATAATTGTAGGAACACCAGGAAGAGTAATGGATCATATGAGAAGAAAAACATTAAAACTTGATAAAATAACAATGGTAGTATTAGATGAAGCAGATGAAATGTTAAATATGGGGTTTGAGGAAGATATTGAAACAATTTTGAAGGATATTCCAGAAGGAAGACAAACCATTTTGTTTTCAGCTACTATGAACAAGAGAATTTTAGAGATTACAAAGAAATATCTAAAAGAGCCTAAAAACGTAAAAATTAAATCAAAGGAATTAACAGTAGATCGTATTGAACAAATTTCCTTAGAAGTAAAACAAAAAATGAAAGATGAAATAGTAATGAGATTGATTGACCTAAATGATCCTAAAAAAGCAGTAGTATTTTGCAATACAAAGAAAAAAGTTGATAATCTAATTGAAAAATTAAAAAATAATGGATATAAGGCAGAATGCTTACATGGTGATATAAAACAAGCACAAAGAGATCGTATAATGAAAAGATTTAAACAAGGAGAATTTCAAATACTAGTTGCAACAGATGTCGTTGCAAGAGGAATTGATGTAGAAGAATTAGAACTTGTTATAAATTATGATATTCCACAAGAGGAAGAATATTATGTTCATCGTATAGGAAGAACAGGAAGAAATGGCAAAATTGGAAAAGCATATACTTTTGTAGTTGGTAAGGAAAAAAGTAAATTACTTAATATTCAAAAATATGCAAATACAAAAATTATAAAAGGAAAGATTCCAACATTAGAGGAAATAAATAAAGTTAAGAATCAGAAAATAATTGATAATATCGAAGAAATGATTGAAAAAAATGAAGAATCAGAGTTAGCAGAAAAAGTATTAAATAAGTTAATGGAAAACAATAAATTAGAAACTGTTGCTAAAGCATTAATTAATATTATAATTAATGAGAATAGTTCAGATAAAGAATGTCAAATAGATATTAATCCAGATGAGATGGTAAAACTTTTTATTAATGTAGGGAAAAAAGATAAAATAATGGTAAAAGATATAGTTGGAAGTATTTCAGCAAATACAGCAATATCTGGAGAAAATATAGGAAAAATAAATATATTAGATAAGTTTACTTTTGTTGAAATTCATGGGAAATATGTAAATGAAATTTTAAATTCAATGAAAGGAAAACAAATCAAGGGAAGAGATGTAAATATTGAAATAGCCAATTCTTAAAGTAAGTAATTTATAATTAAATAATAGTTAATATTTAAATTTATATATTTCTAAAGTAATAATAAATATTTAAAAACGCTTGCAATGTAAAGAAATATATGGTAAAATAACGAATGTTGGAAATGTTTTTTCCATCCTTACTTACTTTAAAGCAAAGTAGGTTATAAATCCATAAGGAGGTGAAAAATAATGAATAAATACGAAAGTGTTGTCATTATTAATCCAAGTATTGATGAAGAAGGAGTTAAAACTCTTGTAGAAAAATTCACAAATTTGATTAATAATGATGGTAAACTTGAAAAAGTTGAAAATCTTGGAAAAAGAAAATTAGCTTATGAAGTAAAAAAACAAAAAGAAGCATATTATGAAGTATTTTACTTTGAAGCAAATCCAGAATTAATATTTGAACTTGAAAGAAATTACAGAATTACAGACGAAGTAATTAAATTTATGACAATTAAAGTAGAAGATTAATTTCTATTTTAAATTGGGGGCCTTTAAATTAAGAAAGGTAAGGTGTTAATTAAATGAACAAAGTAATTTTAATGGGAAGATTAACAAGAGACCCAGAAGTAAGATATACTCAAAGCAATAATACATTAGTTGCATCTTTTTCTTTAGCTGTAAATAGAAGATTTGCACGTCCGGGAGAAGAAAGACAAGCAGACTTTATTAATATAGTTGCATGGAGCAAGCTAGGAGAATTTTGTAGCAAATATTTTAAGAAAGGTCAACAAGTTGGAATTATTGGAAGAATCCAAACAAGAACTTGGGATGATGAACAAGGTCAAAAACATTATGTAACAGAAGTTGTTGCAGAAGAAGCATATTTTGCAGATAGCAAAAGAGATCAAGATAATAGCGGAAGCTTTGATGCCACATTTGGTGCAATGCCATCTGGAACAGCTAGTTCAGATTTTGAAATTTCATCAGGAGATGACCTACCATTTTAGTTTTAATAAGATAGGGGGGAAATAAGAAAATGGCAGATAAGAAAAATAAAAGAAACAATAGAAATAATGATGAAGATTATAATCCAAAATTTAGAAAAATGAGAAAAAAGGTATGTCCTTTATGTAAAGATAAAAATCTAGTTCTAGATTACAAAAATCCAGAACAATTAAAGAAATTTATTAATGATAAAGGTAAAATCTTACCAAGAAGAGCAACTGGTGCATGTGCAAAACATCAAAGAGATATTACATTAGCTGTAAAGAGATGTAGACAAATTGCTATGCTACCATATACTCAAGAATAGTTTTTTACATATAAAATTGATTTTGAAAGTTGTAAACTGTTGAATATAACATTTGTTTACAACTTTTTTATATAATTGAAAAATGTATAAAAAAATAATCGCAATACAAAAAAACATAATACGTTGACAAAAGCAATTTGAACTGATATAATCATTCATGGTCAGGAGTACATAAAATGTATTAAAAATTTTTTTATGGTAGGAGGAAACATTTTGTTTTCAGCTTCAGATTTTTGGCAAGAAATAGACAATGAGATTAAGACTACACTTAATTATTTGGAATCATGTGATGCGGTGAATAATGCTTTTGAGAGATTCCAGACAATTCTTAAAGAGCATACTCAAACTCGGGATGGTATTGAAAGATACCAGAGAAGTAAGGCTATCGGTTTCGTTATGAAACTGGGCGAAAAACCTGCAGAGTGCAGTTTTTTAAAGCTAATCTTTTTAGATGATATGCCAGATGGAATTGAAGAAATGAATGTCTATCAAGATTGGATGAGTCCAATTCATAGGGAGATAATTACACAAATGAGAGCATGTGGTTGGACTATCTTTCAATATGATGACGGTCAGATCGGAATCATAGCCGAAAAAACTTAAAAAGCCATAAAAAGCCCTATAGCGTTATACTGTAGGGCTTTTTGAAATACATATAATAAAAAAAACTCTAATGTAAATATAAAAGTTTTTACTTAGCTTTTTACAATGCAAAAATATTATAAAGTGTTAAGCAGAGTAACTATTGCAAAAATTAATTGACAGAAAATGAATGGTTTGGAAGATATTTATTTTAGAAAAATGGAGAAAAATTATCGAAAATGTTGAAACAGATAAATTAATATGTTAAAATCTGTTTTAGAAGAAACTTAGATGAAACAAAAGAAAAAGGAGAAAAGTGAAATGAATTTACAAATTGAAACTATCAATGCAAGAGCCCTAACAATAATATTCTATGTTTTAAAATGTTCAAAAACTGGCAATTCTTTTTCTAATGCAAAAAAATATAGAAAAAACAGAAGCTTATAATTAGATATAAGGTTCTGTTTTTGATATTTGGAAATCTAATTAATAGAAACAAAAGGAGGAATAAAAATGAAAAGACAAAAGATGATTGCAAACGTTTTAGTTATAATAATGCTTGCAGCAGCAATTTTAAATATGACTAGAGGAATAGTTAGAGCAGATGATTTGGTTGATGCAACAGAAACTTCAAAAACATCTACAGGCAAAGTTGTAAAATGGAAATACCAGTTAGATGAGAATGAAAATATTGTAAATTTAATTTGTGCTAATACAACAACAGAACTTTCAGGCTCATTAACAATACCTGTAACTATTGATGGTCATAAGGTAATCAAATTGGTTAAATTAGTTGATGGGGGTCTTTTGACAAGTGGTACATTTGAAGGCTTTACAGGATTAACAGAAGTAAAAATTTCGGAGGGAATAACTACGATAGGAAGTGAAGCATTTAAGGGATGCTCAGGATTAACAAGTGTAACAATACCAAATACAGTAACTTCAATAGGAGATTATGCGTTTCGTGATTGTACAGGACTAAAAAGCATAACCTTGCCAGAAAATTTAACAGAAATTTCAAGTAGTATGTTTATGTATTGCTCTAAATTAACTGAAGTAAAAATACCTGAAAATGTTACAACAATAAGAGATGAAGCATTTTATTATTGTGAAAGTTTAGAAAAGATACTAATTCCACAAAATGTTGCAACAATAGGGAAAAATGTATTCTCATACTGTTCAAAAAATTTAACAATTTATGGAGCTAAGGGCTCAAAAGCAGAAGAATTTGCTACAGAAAATAATATTAAATTTGATACTATAGAAAACTATAGCAAGGGAACAGGAGCAGATATAACAGCACCTGTTGTAAGTTCAATATCTGTAACAAATGTAAGTGATTTTTATAGTAATGACACACAAGATTATAGAGTGCCAAGTAATTACAAAATGAATATACAAGTTGAATTCAATGAAAATTTAAAAGGAGATAAAGCTCCAACTTTAACAATAAAAATAGGAGATGGTAAAGAAATTTCTTTAACAAGTATATCTCTTTCAGGAAAAAGAGCATTATATGAATATACAACAACTTCATCAGATCTAGGAACAGTAAAGGCAGTAAAACTTGAAGGTGGAAATTTAACAGATGAAGCAGGCAATGCAGTTGAATTGAGTGTAAAAGATATAAATGATTCTAAAATTTATGTTGATAACCAAAAAGGCAACACAGAAAATGATGATAAAAATAATACTAATATACCATCAGATGCAGTAAAATATAATGGTCATTATTATTATATTTACGAAGATGTATTAACATGGGAAGAAGCAAAAAAATATTGCGAATCTAAAGGTGGACATTTGGTAACTATTACTTCTAAAGAAGAACAAGAATTTATTGAAAAATATATAAATGATAAAGGATATGGAAAAGTTAGATTCTGGATAGGTGCAACAGATAAAGAAAAAGAAGGAGAATGGAAATGGGTTACAGGTGAACCATTCGAATATTCTAATTGGGGAGAAAAAGTTCCTGATAATAATTTAGACAATCAGGATTTTGCTCTTATATGTAATTATGAAAATAATACATACGGAATAAAGAAAGGTCAATGGGATGATATTGATAATGAGAGTATTTCAGACGTAAAAACATACTTTATATGTGAATTTGACAATTATTCACAAGATAATAAAAATCAAGAATCAAATAAGTTACCAGAAACTAGTGATAATACAACAGTAACAGGTAGAATTCCACAGACTGGACAAAATTTAATAATTGGCGGTGTAATATTTGCTATAGCAATATTTGCAATAGTTCAATTCAAAATAAATAAAAAATATAAAGATATAAAATAATAAAAATGTATAGATAATAGCTTGAGAGGATAAAAATTCTTCTCAAGCTGTTACTATTTAGTAGACATTTTTTTTTAGCAATGATATAATACCTTAAGTTAAAACAAAAATATAAGGATGGTAAAAATGAAGGTAGAAAAGAAAGATATCATACATATAATAATTATTGTATTAGGAATTATATTTGTATCAATTCCTGTATTTCATGGAAATTTATGGTTTGACGAGAGTTATTCTGTTGGAATTGCAAACCATGGTTTTAAGGAAATATGGACAATTGGTGGAAACGATGTACATCCCGTGCTATATTATTGGGTTTTACATATTATAAATATAATATTTGGAAATAAAATTATAGCATATAGACTTTTTTCATTATTATGTATTGCAATACTTGGCATACTTGGATATACACATATACGAAAAGATTTTGGAAAAGAAACAGGAATATTATTTTCATTTTTTGCATATTTTTTCCCTACGAATGTAGTTTATGCAGGAGAGATAAGAATGTATACTTTTGCAATGCTATTAGTAACATTAATGGGGATTTATGCATATAGAATTTATAAACAAAAAGAAAAAGTAAATATTAAAAATTGGATATTATTTGGAATATTTAGTTTGGCTTCAGCTTATACCCATTATTATGGCTTAATGGCTGCAGGTATTATAAATTTAATGTTATTTATAAGTTTTATTATAGAGTCAATAAAAACTAAAAAAATAACATATAATTTAAAAATGTTTTTAAGTATTGCTATAATACAAGTAGCTTTATATATTCCATGGCTATTATATTTATTACTTCAAGTAAATCAAGTATCTGGAGGATTTTGGATAGGAATAAAGTTCCCAGATACATTAATTGAATTCTTTACATTCCAATTTACTGGAAATTTAGGAGGAACATTATACATAAGCAAAATATGGGCAATACTTTTTGGATTAGTTATGTGTGCTTATATGGTATTTATTTTTGCAAAAAATAAAAAAGAAGAAGAATTAAAACCTGGAAAACTTGCAATAATAGTTTGGTTATTAGTAGCACTAGGTGCTTGCATAGTGTCACTAGTTATTTGGAGACCAATTATTTATGCAAGGTACATGTTTTGTGTTGGAGGTTTATTTATATTTTTCTTTGCCAATACCATGGTTAAAAGAGGAAATAAAAATATAAATATTATAATTTGTTGTATTTGTGTTTTAATATCAAGTATTATTCTAGTTAAAATAGCAAAAGAAAATTATGCAGAAAGTAACTATGAACTATTAAATTATCTTTCTGAAAATATGAAGGAAACAGATGCAATTTTACATGAAAATCAATTTAGTGGATTTGTTGTTTCAGCAAATTATCCGAAAGTTAAAGAATATTTTTGGAATAAAGAAAAATGGAATGTGGAAAAGGCTTATAAAGCATTTGGAAAAGATATGGAAACAATTTATGATTTAGATGCTATACAAAATTATAAGGGAAGATTATGGGTTATAAATACTGTGAATTATGATATTTTAGATGAAGTAAAGAAGAAATATGAAATAGAAATTTTAGATCAAAAAAAATTTGAAACAGAATATAGAGGATATCAATATACTTTTACTTTAATAGACAAAAAATAAAATTTAAGCAAAAGTTTTTTAGAGGAGAGAAAAAAATGAATAAAATTAGAGTTTTAGCATTTGTTGGACCATCCGGTACAGGGAAAAGTTACAGAGCACAGATGGTTGCAAGTGAAAACGACATAAGATTTATTATTGATGATGGATTATTAATAAAAGATAATGAAGTTATAGCAGGTAGCTCTGCAAAAAAAGCTCCTACTAAAATTGAAACAGTAAAACATGCGTTATTTTTAAAAGAAAAAGAAAAAAATGAAATAATAGAAACTATAAAGAAGTATAAGCCAGAAGGAATATTAATTTTAGGCACGTCAGATGGTATGGTAGAGAAAATTGCACAAAATTTAGCACTTCCCAATATAGAGAAAACGATATACATAAGTGATGTTGCAACAGAAGAAGAAATGGAAAAAGCAAGAAGAATTCGTGTAACAGAAGGAAAACACGTTATTCCAGTTCCGACTTTTGAAATAAAAAAGGATTTCTCTGGTTATATGCTCGACCCTCTTCAAATATTTAAAACAAAAGGAAAGGGAAAAGATCCGTATATTTCAGAAAAATCAATAATCAGGCCAACTTTTAGTTATTTAGGAAATTTTACAATATCAGACAATGTATTTAAACAGATTACACAACATATTGCTCTTCGTAATAATTCAATTTATAGAATTTCAAAAATAAGAGTACAAAAACGCGAAGAAGGACCAGAAATTTATTTAGAAGTAATTTTAAATTATGGCTCTAACATTATAGATGAATTACAAAATTTTAAAGTAAAACTGAAAAAAGAAATAGAAAGATTAACTAGTATGAATGTTCAAAAGATAGAGATATTAGCAAAAGGCTTAAATGTTATAAATAATGATATAAAAAAATAATTTTAAAAAATAAGGAGGAGCAAATGGCCTTTATAGTAGCAATTGATGGACCTGCCGGAAGTGGAAAGGGGACTATTACAAAAAAATTAGCCCAAAAATTAAAATTAAATAATATTGATACAGGAGCAATGTATCGCTCTGTTACATTAGAAGTTCTAAATAAAAATATCAATTTAAACGATTCTAAACAAATAAATGAAATGCTAAACACAATAAATATAGAAATAAATGAAACAAATAAAAAACAAATTGTCTTATTAAATGGTGAAGATGTATCAGAAAAAATAAGAAGCAATGAAGTAACTAAAATGGTATCACAAGTTTCAGCAATTAAGGCCGTACGAGAAAAACTTGTGGAAATGCAAAGAAAAATTGGAACAAAACAAGACATTATTATAGAGGGAAGAGACATTACAACTGTTGTATTTCCTAATGCAGATGTAAAAATTTATTTAGATGCAGATGTAGAAGAAAGAGCAAGACGAAGATATAAACAAAATCAAGAAAAACATATAGAATGTAGTTATGAAGAAGTTTTAAAACAAATGCAAATAAGAGATGAAAATGATAAGAATAAAGAATATGGAGCTTTAAAAATAGCAAATGATGCAATTGTGATAGATGCAACTAATATGTCAATAAATGAGGTAACATCTAAGATTCAAAATATAATAAAGAGAAAGCAAAAAGAAATAAAAATCAAAGAAAAAATTTATTATGAGAGACCTGAAACAGCCAGGAAAAAAATAGTAAGAACAATTTTAAAATCAACCGTATATTTTTTATATAGGATTGTTTATCGCGTTCAAGAAATTGGCGAAAAAGATATTAAAAATGATGAAAGTTATATTATTTGTGCTAATCATTTAAATTATCTTGATGCTGCAGCAGTTGTTGTATGCAATAAAAGAAATATCCGTTTCGTATGTAAAGATGATATGTTTAAAAAGCCAGTAATAAGCTGGGCATTACACATAGTAGATGCAATACCAATTAATAGAGAAAAGCAAGATATAGAGGCAATGAAGAGGTCTATTAAAGCGTTAAAGAATAAGGAATTACTTGGAATTTTTCCGGAAGGAACAAGAAAAGGAATGGCTAAAAATCTTAAAGCAAAAAATGGAGCAGCTTTTATGGCTTTAAGAAGTAAAGTAAAAGTAATTCCGGTTGGAATTCAAGGTTCTTTTAAACCTTTTACAAAGGTCTATCTAAATTATGGAAAACCATTAGACTTTAGTATGTACTATGGACAGGAAAAAAATAAAGAAGTATTAGAAAAAGTTACAAAAGAGATCATGGACAACATAATTATGTTGACAAATCAGAAAAAATAATATATAATAAAAAACCGTTAAGGTGGTAGATTATGGGAAATTATAATGATAATATAACGTTTGAAGAATTTATAAATAATTCATTAAAAGAAATGAAGGAAGGACAAACTGTAACTGGTAAAATTATCAGTATTACTGCAAATGGCGAAATTTTTGTAGATATAGGTTATAAGGCCGATGGAATTATAACCAAAGAGGAATTTTCATATGATGAAAATGTAAATCCAGCAAATGAATTTAAGCCAGGAGATAGAATTACTGCTGATATTTTAAAAATGAATGATGGTATGGGTAATATACTTCTTTCATATAAAAGAGCAAAATTAAGAATAAATAAAAAAGAATTTGAAAGTAAAGTAAATCATAAATGTATTTTTACAGATAAGGTAGCAGAAGCAAATGAGAGTGGCTTTATTGTAAATTATAATGGAATTAGAATTTTTATTCCGTTGTCATTATCTGGAATTACAAGAGAGGAAAATATACAAGATTATATTGGAAAAGAAGTAAGATTTAGAGTAATTGAATATAATGATAAAACACATAAAATCATTGGTTCAATTAAAGACGTAATAGAAGAAGAAAAAGAAAAGAAGTTAAAAGAGTTCTGGGATAATGTAAAAGAAGGAAAAAGCTACAAAGGAACAGTAACCAGTATTAGTACATATGGAGCTTTTGTTGATGTAGATGGAGTTCAAGGACTTCTTCATGTTTCTGAAATGGCATGGGGGAGAAATCAGAAACCAGAAGATATATTAAAAGTCGGACAAGAAATCGAAGTAAAAATAAAAAATGCAGATAGGGAAAATAAAAGACTATTATTAATTTATGGTAAAAAGGGTCCAAATCCGTGGGAAAAAGCAGAGGAAAGATATCATATCGGTGATGTTGTAACTGTCAAAGTAGTCAAATTAATGAACTTTGGAGCTTTTGTTCAACTTGAAAAAGGAATCGAAGGCTTGGTTCATATTTCTCAAATTTGCGAAAGAAAAATAGCAAAACCAGAAGAAGAATTAAAAGTTGGACAAAAAGTAAATGCGAAAATTATAGAATTTGATAAAGAAAATAAGAGAATTGAACTTTCGATTAGAGATTTAGAAGGAACAAGTAACGAGTATAAAGAAGAAAATTAAAATAGAATAGGGGAAAAGAAAATGAATAATGATAAAATAAGAAATATTGCAATTATTGCACACGTTGATCATGGAAAAACAACTTTGGTTGACGCACTTCTAAGACAAAGTCACGTATTTAGAGAAAATGAACAAGTATCAGAAAGAATAATGGATTCAGGAGATATTGAAAAAGAAAGAGGTATTACAATTCTTTCTAAAAATACTTCAGTTATGTATAATGATGTAAAAATAAACATTGTTGATACACCAGGACATGCTGATTTTGGAGGAGAAGTTGAACGTGTTTTAAAAATGGTAGATGGTGTTTTACTATTAGTAGATGCTTTTGAAGGACCAATGCCTCAAACAAGAGAAGTATTAAAGAAGTCTTTAGCATTAAACCTAAAACCAATTGTTGTAATTAATAAAATAGATCGTCCAGGAGCTAATCCTCTAAAAGTTGAAGATCAAGTTCTAGAACTATTTATAGAGCTTAATGCAAATGATGAGCAATTAGATTTTCCTGTTATTTATGCGTCAGCTAAAAATGGAATTGCTAAAATGAAATTAGAAGATGAAACAGATAATGTTCATTGCATTTTTGACACAATTATTGAACATATTGATCCACCAAAATGCGATATGGATGGAGATATGCAAATGCTTGTATCAAATATAGATTATGATGAATATTTAGGAAGAATTGCTGTTGGTAGAGTTGAAAGAGGAACTATTAAAGTTGGAATGCCAATTGCAATATGTAAAGCAGATAAAACAGGTCAAGGAAAAGTCGCAAAATTATTCACATATATGGGGCTAAAAAGAGTAGAAGTTGAAGAAGCAAAAGCGGGAGATATTGTTGCTTTATCTGGTATTTCAGATATTAATATTGGTGACACAATTTGTGATTTAAATAATCCGGAAAAAATTCCTTTTGTAGATATTGATGAACCAACTGTTTCTATGACATTTAGTGTTAACAATGGACCTTTAGCAGGAAAAGAAGGAGAATTTGTAACATCAAGACATATTCGTGATAGATTATTAAAAGAATTAGAAAGAAATGTTAGTCTTCGTGTAAAAGAAACTGATTCAGCAGATAGCTTTGAAGTTTGTGGACGTGGAGAATTACATCTTTCTGTATTAATCGAAACAATGAGAAGAGAAGGTTTTGAACTTTTAGTATCTCGTCCAAAGGTTATTTTTAAAGAAATTGATGGAGTAAAATGTGAACCAATTGAAAAATTAGTTGTAAATGTTCCAGATGAATCAATTGGAACTGTTATTGAAAAACTTGGAAGAAGAAAAGCAGAAATGCTTAATATGGAACCAGCAGAAGCAGGACATACAAAAGTTGAATTTAAAATTCCTGCAAGAGGTCTAATTGGATATAGAACAGAATTCCTAACAGATACAAAAGGAACAGGAACAATGAATAGCATTTTTGATTGCTACGAAGCATATAAAGGAGAAATAGCATCTAGAACTAGAGGAGTTTTAGTTGCATTTGAAGCTGGAACATCTGTAACTTATGGATTATATAATGCTCAAGAAAGAGGAGAACTAATGATAGGAGCAGGTGTAGAAGTATATGAGGGAATGATTGTTGGAATAAACTCTAGAAATGAAGATATAGCAATTAATGTGTGCAAAGAAAAGCATTTAACAAATACAAGAGCATCAGGTTCAGATGATGCATTAAGATTAGTTCCACCATTACAAATGTCACTTGAAAAAGCAATTGAATTTATTGCCGAAGACGAACTTGTAGAAGTAACACCTAAAAACATTAGGTTAAGAAAGAAAATATTAGATACAAAAACAAGAGAAAGACAAGCAAGAAGAGGATAATTCTTTTATAAGGAGGTTTAATTTCATATGGCTAAAAGTGATTATAGTAGTACAGGGAATTATGAGCCTCGACCTATAACTGTAGGACGTACTTACTTAGAATATAGATTTGAAAAAATTGATAGAGATTTAAGGAAAAAAGCACCAGTAAAGCTCGGAGTAAAACAAACTATAATAAAGGCCTATAAGGAAAATGGAAAAAATGGAGCAATGCTTGCTCTAAGAATACTAAACAAAAAAATTGGCACAGAAGCTTTTTCATGGGAACAGGTACTTGTATGGATTAATGAATATGAAAGAAATAACGAAGGAAATGATAGAGATGATAGATAAGATAAAAGAAAAAGCTTTGGCAGAGCATATTCCAATAATAATGGATGATACATTAGAAGTAATTGCAAAATACCTAGAAGAAATAAAACCCAAAAGAATATTAGAAATAGGTACTGCAGTTGGGTATTCTGCTATTTGCTTTTCAAAGTATTTATCTAATGAGGGTAGAATAGATACGATAGAGCGTGATGAAGAAAGAATAAAAGAAGCAAAAGAAAACATAAGGCAAATGAATTTAGAAGAAAAAATACATCTTTATGAAGGCGATGCAGTAGAGATTTTACCATCACTAAATGAGAAATATAATGTTGTATTTATTGATGCAGCAAAAGGTAAATATCCATTCTTTTTAAGCCAAGCTATTAGATTATTAGACGAAAATGGAATTATTATTGCAGATAATATATTATATAAAGGATATGTAATGAGTGACTATAATAAACATAAACAAAGAACTGCAGTAAGAAATTTAAGAGAATATATTAAAGAAACTACAGAAAATCCAAATTTTATAACAGAAATATTAGAAGTTGGAGATGGTCTTGCAATTAGCAAGAAAAAATAATATTAATACAAAAACTTATATTTTATATAAGTTTTTGTTGCTATTTTTACGTTTTTTGCCTGAAAGTATTGACAAATTGCTAAAAATAGTGTAAAGTATATTAGCATTACAAAAAACGAAAGGAAGAATTCTGATGGAGAAAAATGTCAAAGTAAGTATACTTTGTCAGATCTATGGAAAATTATTAACAAAAAAGCAATTTGAAATAATAACAGATTACTATGATAATGATTTATCTTTATCTGAAATTGCAGAGAATAATCAAATTACAAGGCAAGCAGTAAGAGATATAATAAAAAAATCAGAAAAAAAATTGTATGAATTAGAAGAAGAACTTTCGTTTATGGAAAAACAAATAAATTACGAAAAAAAGATTAATTGTATAATAGAAAAAATTGCACAAATTCAAAAAGAAGAAATAAATTTGAAAAACAAAGAAAATTTAGACAAAATAAAAAAAGAATTAAAAAGTTTGATATAAATAATAAACAGCAAGGAGGCTAAAAGAACATGGCTTTTGAAAGTATATCATCAAAACTTCAGGAAATAACACGTAAACTAAAAGGAAAAGCAAGAATTACAGAAACTGATTTAAAAGAAATGTTAAGAGAAGTAAAACTTGCACTATTGGAAGCAGATGTTAATTATAAAATCGTAAAAGAATTTATTAATACAATACAAGAAAAAGCATTAGGTCAAGATGTTTTAAAATCTTTAACTCCAGGTCAACAAGTAATTAAAATAGTAAAAGATGAACTAGTTGAACTTTTAGGAGGAACAGATAGTAAAATTAATTTTGCGCCAAATCCTCCTACAGTTATAATGTTAGTTGGTCTGCAAGGTAGTGGTAAAACAACTACAGCGGGAAAACTTGCAAATATAATAAGAAAACAAGGGAAAAAACCTTTACTTGTTGCATGTGATGTTTATAGACCAGCAGCTATTAAACAATTACAAGTTGTTGGTGCACAACTTAACATTCCAGTATATTCAAATGAATCAACAAAAAATGTAGTTCAAATTGCAAAGCAAGCAATAAATACTGCAATTAGCAAATTAAATGATGTAGTTATTTTAGATACTGCAGGTAGACTTCAAATTGATGAAGAATTAATGAATGAATTGAAAAATTTAAAACAAAGTGTAAAACCACATGAAATCCTACTTGTAGTAGATTCGATGATAGGTCAAGAAGCTGTAAATATAGCATCAACATTTAATGAAGAACTTGGAATAGATGGAATTGTACTTACAAAATTAGACGGTGATACTCGTGGTGGTGCAGCACTATCTGTAAAAAAAGTTACAAATAGACCTATAAAATATGCTGCAACCGGAGAAAAACTAAGTGATATTGAAGAGTTTCATCCAGAAAGAATGGCATCAAGAATATTAGGAATGGGAGATGTTCTTTCTATAATAGAAAAAGCAGAAGAAGCATTTGATGAAGAAGAAGCTATAAAAATTGAAAAGCAGCTTAAGAAAAAAGAATTTGACTTAGATGATTATTTAGTACAATTAAAACAAATAAAGAAAATGGGCTCTTTTTCATCTATTTTAAAAATGATACCAGGAATGAACCAAATAAAAGACTTAAAAGTTGATGATAAAGAATTTGTCAGAATAGAAGCAATTATATATTCAATGACAAAAAAAGAAAGAAAAAATCCTAAAATATTGAATGCAAGTAGAAGAAAAAGAATTGCACAAGGTAGTGGAACAACAGTACAACAAATAAATAAATTTATGGATTCCTTTGAAATGACACAAAAAATGATGAAAAAGATGCAAGACGGAAAAGGAATGAAAAAAATGATGAAGAATTTTAAAGGATTGGATGCAAATAATCTAAATAATTTAAAATTTTAAAATAGTTATTAATTTTAAAAATATATAAATGCATTTGTGGGAGGTGAAAAAAATGGTAAAAATCAGATTACAAAGACAAGGTGCAAAAAAAGCTCCATTCTATCATATTGTAGTTGCAGATTCAAGATGTCCAAGAGATGGTAAAATTATAGAAAAAATTGGAACATATAATCCAATGACAGAACCATCTACAATAGTTCTTGATCAAGAAAAAGTAGCTACATGGATTAAAAATGGTGCAAAACCAACAGATACTGTTAAAGCACTAATTGAAAAAGCTGCAAAAAAATAATAAATCTTTGCATTAAAAACACCTTAGAAAGAGGAAAAAAGAAAATGAAAGAATTTTTAGAAGCAATTATTGTAAACCTTGTAAATGATAAGGGTTCCATAGTTATTACAGAAGAACAAAAAGAAAATTTAGTAGAATATAAAGTTAAAGTTGCAAGTGATGATATGGGAAAAGTAATAGGTAAGCAAGGGAAAACAGCAAATGCAATTAGAACATTAATTAAATCATTAGCTGGAGCTCAAAATAAAAAAGTTAATATAGAATTTGTAGATTAAGAGGAAAATGTATGCAAGAATATTTAGAAGTAGGTCAAATTGTAAATACATTTGGAGTTAAAGGTTTCGTAAAAGTAAATCCATTTACAGATGACATAAGAAGGTTTGAAAAATTAAAAAAAGTATATATTTGCAAAAATAAACAAATGCATGAGGTGGAAATAGAAGAAGTAAAGTATCATAAAAATATGGTATTACTTAAATTCAAAGGAATTGACGATATGACTAGTGCTGAAAAACAAAAGGGCACATATCTAAAAATTCACAGAAAAGATGCTATTTCATTACCAAAAGATACATACTTTATTGCAGATTTAATAGGTCTTCGGAGTATATACTGATGATGGAGTATTTCTTGGAAAGCTAGATGATATTTACAATAATGGTAGTACAGATATTTATGTTGTAAAAAATGAACTTGGAAAGCAAATTTTATTACCAGCTATTAAAGAAGTTCTAAAAGACATTAACTTAGAACAAGAAAAAATAATCGTTCATTTATTAAAAGGTTTAGTATAAAATCATTAGGAGGAAATTATGAAATTTGATGTGCTAACACTGTTTCCAGAAATGTTTAATGCATTAAAGCAAAGCATTATTGGAAGGGCAGAGGAAAATAATCTTATTCATATTAATATTGTTAATATGAGAGAATTTTCAAAAGATAAGCATAAAAAAGTTGATGATACTCCTTATGGTGGTGGTGCCGGAATGGTTATTAAACCAGACATTGTATATGACAGCTATAATTCTGTAAAAGAAGAAAAAGCGAAGGTTATATATTTATCACCACAAGGAAATGTACTAAATCAAAGAAAAGTTGAGGCTTTAAGTAAAGAAGAACATTTAATTTTACTATGTGGACATTATGAGGGGATTGACCAAAGAGTATTAGATGAAATTGTGGATGAAGAAATTTCGATTGGCGATTATGTATTAACAGGTGGAGAAATTCCAGCAATGGTATTAATCGATTCTGTTAGCAGATATATTGATGGGGTATTAGATAAAGAATCTATAAAAGAAGAATCTTTTACAAATAATTTACTAGAATATCCGCAATATACAAGACCAGAAAATTTCTTAAACAAGCAAGTTCCAGATGTCTTACTTTCAGGTCATCATGAAAACATCCGAAAATGGAGAAGAAAAGAATCTTTAGTAAACACATATAAGAAAAGGCCAGAACTTTTAGAAAAAGTAGAATTATCAAAAGAAGATAAAAAAATATTAGAAGAAATAAAAGGTAAATAAGAGCCTGAATGAAGAGATCTTATAAAATAAAAAAGGGAGGACAATATCGATGGATATCATAAAATCAATAGAACATGAACAATTGAAAAATAAGATACCTGTCCTTAAAGTTGGTGATACAGTAAAAGTACATCAAAGAATTAAGGAAGGAAATAGAGAGAGAATCCAAGTATTTGAAGGAATTATAATCAAAAAACAAGGTGGCGGACTTAACGCTACATTTACAGTAAGAAGAGTAGCATATGGTGTAGGAGTTGAAAAGACATTCTTAGTACATTCACCAATGATGGAAAAAGTAGAACTTGTAAGAGTTGGTAAGGCAAGACGTGCTAAACTATATTACTTAAGAGATAGAGTTGGAAAATCTGCTAAAACTAAGGAAGATATTGGTGCAAGAATTGAAAACAAAGAAATTACATTAAAAGAAGAATTTGTAGAAGAACAACCAGAAGTGAAAACACCAGTAGCAGAAGAAGTTGTAGATGCAGTTAAAGAAGAAAAAGCTGAAGATGTAAAAGACGCAGAATAATTATCGTTAATATAAAAAAATAACTAGAAAATTTATTTTATTAATTTTCTAGTTATTTTTAAGTTTATTAACTACAATATATTCTCATTTGTTTTGCTTATTTTAGCATATTTTTTTAATTTTTCATAAACCAAAGAATTAATACTTCCAGCAGGGAAGTTACCATTTTTATCTTTTTTACCAGCAGGAACGCCAGTTAATATTTCGATACCTTCATCTATTGTTGAAATAGCATATATATGAAATTTCTTATTTTTAACAGCA
This sequence comes from uncultured Clostridium sp., assembly GCA_900553225.1. Classification (GTDB taxonomy): domain Bacteria; phylum Bacillota; class Clostridia; order TANB77; family CAG-508; genus CAG-492. The sequence continues at coordinate 49,925 of USCV01000002.1, forward strand.
TCGATTACTTCATCAGATAAATTTAAATTTCTAACATTTTGAGTCGGAATAATTACTCCGTGAGAACCATTAAGTCCTCTAAGTTTGCATATTTGGTAAAAACCTTCTATCTTATCATTAACTCCACCAATTGGTTGAATTTCACCTTTTTGATTAACAGAACCAGTAACTGCAATAGATTGGTTAATAGGAATATTTGATAAACTTGATAATATTGCATAAAGTTCTGTACTAGATGCACTGTCTCCATCTACACCATTATATAATTGTTCAAAACAAACACTAGCAGTCAAAGATAATGGGAATTCTTGTGCAAACATTTGACCTAAATATCCACTTAAAATTAAAACACCTTTTGAGTGTGTTGAACCTGAAAGCTCAACTTCACGTTCGATATTTATAATTCCAGATTTTCCAACATAAGTATTGGCTGTAATTTTAGCAGGTTTTCCAAAAGAATAATCTCCTATGGACATAATAGTAAGTCCATTAATTTCACCAACGGAAAAACCAGATGTACTAATTAAAAGAGTATTATCCTTTATCATTTCAACATATTTGGTGTCATATTTCTTTAAACGATTAATTCTTTCTGATAATGCTTTATTAACATATTCAATAGTAACAATTTTAGATTTACCCATTTTTGCCCAGGTTGATGATTCAGCAACTATTTCAGCTAAATCATTAAATCTTGTAGATAATTTATTTTGATCATCAGCAAGTTTAGATGAATACTCCATTACTCTTGCTACTGCTTCTTTATCAAGTGGAAGTAAATCTTCTTGTTCACAGACTCCGTGAATAAATCTAGCTAATTTATTCATATTTTCTAAAGTATTTTCAGATGTATCCTCAAATTCTATTTTTATTTTAAAAAGTTTTCTAAAATCAGAGTCAAAAGCAAGTAAAGACTGATACACTGATTCATTACCGATTAAAATTACCTTAATATTTAAAGGTATAGGTTCAGGTTTTAAAGATACCATTACCATAGAAGAACGTTGATCCATAGTATTTTCGATTAATAATTCTTTCATTCTAAGAGCTTTCTTTAGTGCTTCATAACATATACCATTTGCAACCAGGTCACTTGCTTGAAAAATTATATATCCTCCATTAGCTTTATGAAGTAGTCCTGGTTTTAACATTGTAAAGTCAGTTTTTAAAGAACCATAATAGTTTTCATATTCTAATTTACCAAATATGTTGTGATAAGAATAGTTAGAGTCCATAACAACAGGTGCACCTTCTTGAGTGCTATTATCTATAAATAAATTTACTTGATAATTAAGCCATGGTTTTGGAGATTCTATTTTTGGTCCAACAGCTTGAACTTTATTATCCTGCTTTTCATTTCCTAAGAAAAATTCGATGTTTTTTAAGATATCCTTTTTTATACTCTCAAGAAATTGATTTATTTTTTTATTTCTTTTAAATTTTGATTTTATTAAATTTATATGTGCATTTATTGTAAGAAGAGCTACATTAGATTGCCAATCATTCATCCTTTTTTCAGCATCTCTTTCAATATCTTTTATTTCTGAAATAACATCCATAATATGTTGTTGAACAATTGTGGATTTATCTTCAAAATCTTTTTTGGTTTGTTCATCTAATTTTTCAAATTCTTCTTCTTCAATTGTTTTACCATTTATAACAGGCATCATGTAGATTCCATTTTTGGCTGATTTTACCTGGAATCCATATTTAGCTGATTTTTTATTTAATTTTTCCATTAAAATGTTTCTTTTTTCTTCATATTCTTTTTTTATTAATCCTTTTTCTTTTTCAAAATCATCATTATTAAAAGTATTATTTAAATCAAGTTTAATATCTTTTATAAATTGCTCCATTGTATTTTTAAATTCAATTCCTTGACCAGCAGGCAAAGAAACAGCAATAGGTTCGTTCGGATTATCAAAATTATATATATAACACCAGTCACATGGAGTTTTCTTCTTTTTACTTATATGTGAAAGATAATCCTTTGTATATTTTGTTTTACCAACTCCACTTGGACCTTCAACATACATATTATATCCTCTAGCGTCAACATTTACGCCAAACTCTAAAGATTTTATTCCTCTATCTTGTCCAATTCCAGTATCAATAGATTCAAGCTCTAAAGTTGTATCGAATTTAAATAAATTAGGGTCACATGTCATTTTTAAATTTTTAAATGATAATTCATTGTTTTTTTTCATTTGTATCCTCCTTAAATTTTTATTTTAGATATAGTGTCATAATTAATGCATCATCTTTATTATCATAATATTTTTTTCTTAATCCAGTTTCTTTAAAGTTAAATTTTTTATAAATATGAATTGCTGTAAGGTTATTTTTGTTAACTTCAAGAGTAATAGAAGACATAAGGTCATCTTTAGCAATTAAAATTAAGTTTTCTAATAAACAAGATGCAATTCCTTGGTTTCGTTTATCTTTTCTTGTAACAATATTCATAATATTTGCTTCGTCAAAAATTTTAGTATAGCCAGCAAAACCAACAATTTCATTGTAATGTTTTGCTATTATGTATTTAGAATTAATATTGGCAATTTCTGCTTCTAATATTCCATAACTCCAGAATTCATCAAAATTTTTAATCAATTCATCTTTAATTTTATTTAAATCATCTGAAGTCATTGGAAAAATTTTTATATTCTTATTCATATTAGATATTATTTTTCTCCATCTAATGCACGCTCAGCTTGTGACTTTCTTAAATATAATGGAGAAAGCTTATCTGATTGTCCATAATCACCTTTTTGAAATTTATCATAAGCAGCCCTGCCAACACTAATGCTACTTTGCATATTTTGATTATCGTTTGCAAAACTTATATTTGTGAGATTTGCACAAATTAAATCATGATACAAAGATGTTGCATCACCAATAAAACGAATTGTTTCATTTTTATACTTATCTAATTTCGAAATAATATTATGAATATTAGCTAAACAGAAATCTTCAATTTTAGTATAGCCACTTTCAGTATGAGAAAATAAAGCAAAGTATACATTTTCATTTTTAGCGTCAATCATACATGCAATTAAACCTAAATCAGATAAATTGTATGCTAAACTTTCTAAAGAACTTACACTGCAAACAGGGATATTAGTTACATCGCAAAAAGCCTTTACAGTTGAAATTCCAATTCTTAATCCTGTGAAAGAACCGAGGACCAACTGAGCAAGCAAGTAAATTCATATCTTTTAGGTTTAAATTACTTTCTTTGAATGCTTCATCAAGTAATGGCATTAATTTTTGAGAATGTGTTTTTTCATCATTATTATGTTTTTCTATAATTAAATTTTTATCTTCTAAAATAGAAACACTGCAGATTCTAGAAGAAGTATCAATCGATAATATTTTCAAAAAATAACCTCTTTTCTATTTTTATAATTTATTAAAATCAAGATAGTTGAAGCGATTGCCATGAGGAATAATAGATAAATTTCTTTCATTTTCATAAATTTCACTTTTGGAAAACTTAATTTCTAGATAATCATTTGGAAGAGCTTCTTTAATAATTTCGCCCCATTCAATTATACAAATACCGTTTAGCAAAGTATTCTTCTCCACCAATTGCATAAAACTCTTCAAAATCAGACAACCTGTAAACATCAAAGTGGTAAATATTTATAGAATTTGAATTGTATTCATTTACAATTGTAAATGTAGGACTAGATATTTCATTTTCTAAACCGAAATACTTAAGTATGCCTTGAGTAAATTTTGTTTTACCACAACCAAGTTCACCTGATAAAACAATAATATCACCAGATTTTAAGTAAGCAGCAAGCTTTGATGCAAAATCAATTGTGTCGCTTTCACTTTTTGAAACAAAATTATACATATTTTTCCTCTTTTCCTCATAATTTCAATTATTTGTTATTTTATATTAACTTTTGCTATTTGTAAACTATTTTAAGGGAAAAATGTAAAGTTGGTACCTTAAAAAATTTATAATAAAATAACCAAGAATAATGGCAATATTATTTTAATTAAAATTTATTGATAAAAAAAACATGGTATGGTAAAATATTTAAGTAACTAGGAGGAATTAAATGGAAGATAGAAAAAAACATATTAGAAACTTTAGTATTATTGCTCATATTGACCATGGAAAGTCTACGCTTGCAGACCGTTTAATTGAAATGACAGGTGTTTTATCTAAACGTGAGATGGAAAGCCAAGTCTTAGATAATATGGATATAGAACGTGAAAGAGGAATTACAATTAAATCTCAAGCAGTAAGAATGTTATATAAAGCAAAAGATGGACAAGAATATGAATTAAATTTAATAGATACACCAGGACATGTAGATTTTAACTATGAAGTGTCTAGAAGTTTAGCAGCATGTGATGGAGCAATACTTGTAGTAGATAGTAGTCAGGGAGTAGAAGCTCAAACGCTTGCAAATGTATATCTTGCAATTGATAATAATTTGGAGATTTTACCAGTAATTAATAAAATAGATTTACCAAATGCAAGACCAGAAGAAGTTAAAAAGGAAATTGAAGATATTATTGGAATTTATGCAGGAGATGCACCTTGTATATCTGCAAAGTCAGGTTTAAATGTTGACGAAGTACTAGAAAGAATAGTAAAAGATTTACCATGTCCAACTGGAAATGAAAATGATAAACTTAAATGCCTTATATTCGACTCTTTATATGATAATTATAAAGGAGCAATTGCGTATGTTAGAGTAAAAGATGGAAAAGTAAAACCAGGAGATGAAATCTTACTAATGGCATCTAAGAAAGTATTTACTGTAACAGAAGTTGGATATTTTGAACCTGGAACATATGTGCCTTCAAAAGAATTAGAAGCAGGCGAAGTTGGATATATAGCAGCTAGTATAAAGAACTTATCAGATATTAGAGTTGGTGACACTATAACTCTAAAAGATAATCCGGCCGATAATCCACTTCCAGGCTATAAAAAAGTAAATCCAATGGTTTATTGTGGATTATATCCGGTAGACGGAAGTGATTATGAAAATTTAAAAATAGCATTGGAAAAATTAAAGTTAAATGATGCAGCTTTGGAATTTGAACAAGAAACATCTGCGGCGCTTGGATTTGGATTTAGATGTGGATTTTTAGGGCTCCTACATTTAGAAATTATAGAAGAAAGACTAGATAGAGAATTTGATTTAAGTTTAATTACAACTTCACCATCTGTTATTTATAAAGTATATAAAACAGATGGCGAAATAGTAGAACTTTATAATCCATCAGATTTACCAGTTCCAAATGAAATATCATATATAGAAGAACCGTTTGTGCTTGCAGAAATTCTGACACCCAAAGAGTTTGTAGGAAATATAATGGAAATATGCCAAAATAGAAGAGGCATATATATAGATATGAAATATTTAGATGAAAATAGAGTAACACTTATATATGAAATGCCATTAAATGAAATTATCTACGACTTTTTTGATAACTTAAAATCAAAAACAAAGGGATATGCTTCATTTGATTATGAATTTAAGGAATATCGCAGATCTGAACTTGTGAAATTAGATATATGGGTAAATGGAGAAAGTGTAGATGCACTATCATTTATTGTTCATAAAGATAGCAGTTACGAACGAGGAAAAAAGATGGTTGAAAAATTAAAAAATGTAATTCCAAGACAATTATTCAGCATACCGATTCAAGCTGTAATTGGTGGAAAAGTAATTGCAAGAGAAACTATTTCTGCAATGAGAAAAGATGTACTAGCCAAATGCTATGGTGGTGATATTACAAGAAAGAAGAAGCTGTTAGAAAAGCAAAAAAAAGGAAAAAAGAAAATGAGACAAATAGGAAATGTTGATATTCCACAAGAAGCATTTTTATCTGTACTCAAATTAAATGACGATAAATAAAACATGAAAAAGGAGAAATTGCATGAAAAACGAAAAAAATGATGATTTTGTAGATCAAGTAGAAGGAAGAAATGCAGTCATTGGTTTACTAGAATCAGGGAAAAGCATCAATAAAATATTTATTTCAAATGGAGAAAAGCATGGTTCAATTAATAAAATAATTGCTATGGCAAAAGAAAGAAAAGTTCTAATATCAGAAATATCGAAAGCAAAGTTAAATCAAATGGCTAAAACACAAAATAACCAGGGAGTTATTGCAATTGTTCCACCATATGAATATTCTAGTGTAGATGAAATATTAGAATATGCAAAAGAAAAGAAGGAGGATCCATTCATTGTTATATTAGATGGAATAGAAGATCCACACAATCTTGGAGCAATAATAAGAACAGCAGAAACAGCAGGAGTACATGGAATTATAATTCCAAAAAGAAGAGCAGCGTTAGTAAACAGTACTACATGCAAAGTTTCTGCAGGAGCGGTAGAACACATGAAAGTCGCAAGAGTAAATAATTTAACAGAGACTATAAAAGAGTTAAAAGAAAATGGTATATGGGTTTATGGTACTGATTTAGAAACCGATGTGCCATACTATTCTCAGGATCTAACAGGGCCAATTGCAATAGTTATTGGAAGTGAAGGATTTGGAATGAGTAGATTAGTAAAAGAAAATTGCGATGCTTTAATAAAAATACCAATGAAAGGAAAGACTACTTCTTTAAATGCATCAGTATCTTGTGGAATTATAATATATGAAGTAATTAGACAAAAGAAAATAAAGGAGGAATAAAATGCAAAAGAAGAAAAATTTGATTAAGCTTTTAATTATATTTAGTACTATATTAATAATTATAGGAATTATAGCAACAGTTTATTTAAAAACAGATTTATTAAAGAGTAAAAAACAGATATTTTATAAATATCTATTTTGCAATCAAATTTTAGAGATATTACCGAATAAAATAGATGATAATATGAAATCGTATTCTAGTACAGGAAATATAGAGTTCATATATGATTATAATAATGAAATTGAGACAATGAAGCAAGATGAAATAGCTCAAAACATTGAAAGTAATATAAAAAAGCTAGAAAAGATACAAGAACTAACTGGAAATATAGAATCTAAAGTTGATAAAACAAATCAAAAAGAATACCATAATATAAACTTAAAAAAAGATGATAAAAAAATCATGAACATTGAATTTGTAAAAGATAATGATAAATATGCCTTTAAATCTAAACAATTAGTAAATGCATATATCGGACTTGAAAATAACAACATAAAAGATTTTGCAAATAAAATGGGAATAGAAAATGCCGAGAATCTTCCTGAAAAAATTGATTTATCTAAAATGTATAAAGCATTATTTGAAATTAGCAAAGATGAAAAAGAACATATTATAGAAACGTATAAAAATATTATGATTCAAGAAATAAAAGATAACAATTATGAAAAGAAAGAAAAACAAAATATAACAATTAATAATTCAAGCTATGTTACGAATATGTATTCTCTTACATTAAGTAAAGCTGAGAGCATAGATTTAGCAATAAAAATGCTAGAAACATTAAAAGAAGATAGTATAACACTAAATTTGATAACTAATAAAGTAAAAACTGTTAATCAAAACAGTGAATATACAAATATTAATAAAGTACATCAGAAAATTGAAGATTATATTGAAGAGTTAAAAGCATTAGAGAAAACTGAAAATGAGTTTATTAGAATTGATTTATATATAAATAAAAATCAAGTTAAAAAAATTGACTTTTCATTTGAAAATCAGAAACAGATTTCGTTTGAATATGAAGAAAAAGATGGAAAAAAAATATTGCAAATAAGTCAAGACAAATTTATAGATGAAGAAAGTGCAATTATATACAATCTTTGTGAATCATTACAAAAAACAAAACAAATAAAAATTATTAAAGAGAAGGATATCACAACATATAGTTTTATTATGTACAATGTTAAAGATATTTATAAAAAAATATTAGAAGATGCTAAGACTATAGGCACGGACGAAACCAACGGAGAAAACAGTCAAAAACAAGCCAATATAGAAGAAATTGAAAAAATATATAATCAATATAAAATGATGAATGATGAATTTAGTCAAATTTCTTTTAATGTACAACTAAACAACAATTCAAAGCCAGAAGATAAATTGCAAACAGGATTTTATATATTAGCATATAATTCGAAAGTTGGAATCAATATCACAAGTGAAAAGAAATATGAAGATAAAATAGAAACTGGAATTGATTTAAACAGTAATAACTCAGTTATGCTAAATGAATACCAGAAAGAAAAAATAAATAAATTATTTGATATATTATTTAACAAAACAAAGAAGATATTAGGAATTGGAGTATAATAAAAAAACTTATAAAGTTTATTAAAAATATAATATGGAAAAGATGATGATATTTATTAGAATATCATCTCTTTTTAATATACTGTAAGTAACCAAATATCATCATTATACATATGTATAATGTATGGAGGTGTATATATGGTTACTTTTACTAAAATGCATGGACTAGGTAATGATTACATATGCATAAATTGCTTGGAGAATATATTAGCAGAAAATAAATTGCCACAAATAGCTAGATATATGTGTAACAGAAATTTTGGTATTGGGGCAGATGGACTTATTTTAGTACAAGAAAGTACTATAGCAGATAT
>USCV01000003.1 GCA_900553225.1 uncultured Clostridium sp.
AAATTTGCAGTACACATTATATTCAAAGATTTTTCCGGGTTTTCTTTATAGAATTTTTGAATATAATATTTTTATAGGCATGCTTAATATGTTTTGCAAAATATATGATGTTATATTCCAAAATGGATTTTTATGGATATATACATAATTTTCATCTATTTTTCTTGGGGTAATTTTTGCCTTTGAAAACTCATCATTTAATTCATCTTTATAATAAATAGTCTTTTTTTTATTCATAAATAAACTTTCCTTATTTTTCTTCATTTATAGTAGTATATTGTAGTGGTACTTTATAAAAGTCTTCGTAAATATTCTTCCAAATTTCATAATTTCTATCTCTCATAATTGTTGTATTTTCTCTTTCTGATAATTTTTCATTGGGATATATTGGCTTTTCAATATTTATTATATATTCTTGTACAAAAAATCCATCTTCTCCAATTATATTACTATCTTGCATTGTTATAAATATTGGAATAACTGGAACATTATTTCTTGTAGCAAATTTAAACGCTCCATTTTTTAGTGGCTTTGGTTTTTTATAATTCCACCATAAACTTTGTTCTGGATATATTAATATAAAATCTCCTCTTTGCAAAATAATATCGACAGCTTTCATAAATTCAATCATCGTTCTTTTATTTGAACTAAGTGGTAATGTATCGCAATTTCTAAAGAAAAAGCCATATAATCCAGGAAAGTTTGTGTAATTTCCTTCTCTAATAACTTTATATAATTTTTTGGTTTTAGCTTGTCCTGATGATCTAAACACTCTTTCTATAGAAAAAGAATCAAATGGGTTAAAATGGTTGCATGTTATTACTGCTCCCGATTCTAGATTTTGCAAATTTTCTATTCCATTTACTTCTTTTATAATTAACTTATTATTTTTTAATAAATCTTTTAGAAATTTTTCTCCAACCTTATTGGCTACTTTGTTTTTTATTTTACTACTTGTTTTTTTCTTTAAATAATCAACGTTTTCTGGTGTAAGTACAATAGTTGGAGGATTATTTTCAGCGTCAATATCAAATTTTCCCTCTAATTCAAGTTTTTTTATTTTCTCTAAAATTTCTAGCCTTTCTTTAGATTTTTCTATCTCACTTTTAGTAGTTTCAAATGTTGGCCTATATTGTCTATCATCTCCTACACAATCACATTCCTTTTGTGCAAGAAGTCTAAGACTTTTATCTGATTCTATGTCTCTATTTTTCTTTTCCTCAGTATAATTTTCTTTTATAAATTTTATATCATTTATAAACTCAGTTTTTTGGGCATACTCCCAAAATATTTCACCATATAATACATTGTCAAAATGCCATGGTTTATACACATAATTAAAATGAATTAATTTTATGTTTTCTATTTTCACATTGTCAATGTCAATTGGCATCTTATTCCAAGTTGAATCTACAAACTTAACTCTACCCTTGCACATTCTATTTAAGTAGTCCTCATCTTGTATAACTGAATATTTTACAGTGCTAAGTAAATACAAAATTTTCTCCTGAAATTGGAACCTCCTAAGCTCATTTAAATTCATTAGTAGAACTCCTGCATTAAAAAATCTTTTATAACTTGCAACCCCTACCACTTTTTCTACATAATCTTGATATACTTTAATATTTTGTATTACACCTTCTTGAGCTGCAGCCACTAAATTCTCTCCAATATCAGTATTATACAATTCGGCAATATCTGCTAATACCACAGTATCGCTATCTAAATATAAAGCCTTCTCATATTGTGGATATAATTCAGGTATAAACAATCTAAAATATGTAGTATTTGTATAATAATCACGTGTAAACAGTTTATCTTTTACTTTCTCTACATAACAATTTAAGTTTACAAATTCTATATCAATATTTTCTCTTTGATATTTGCTGATTTTTCTTTTATTTTCTTCGTTAACATTTGTATGAAGAATTTTTATTGAATATTGATTGCTACTTGATGAATTATCTACTAATGATTGAAGTGTTACTGCTAAAAATGGTATATATCCATCATCTACCGCAAAAAATATTGGTATACCTTTATTGCTGTCATTCATTATTATTTACTCCTTTTTCTAATTTATATTGTTCTTTTAATTTTAGATATTCTTCTAAATCTTTATCAAAATAATAACATTTAAGATATTTGTGAATTTCATCTACTTGCCATTGCTTATAATTTTCGGTATGCGGATATGGCAAAAACATAAGTCTTTTGCAAAAATGACATATTATTGTATCCTTTTTGTTGAATTTTGATTGTTCATTATAAATTCTTGGCAATATTAACTTTCTTTTAGTTGACCAATATAATGCATCCTGGTCAGCAAATAACATCTTTTTGTTTTTTATTAGCTCCCTTGCCTTCTCCAAAAGCTTGGTTTGTTTTATTTTCTTTATATTTAATAATAACATACCAGCATTTATATAATCTGGTCTTATTAACCAGCATCCATACTTTTCTTTTACTGCTGCATATTCATATTCAGTTATATCAATATTATATAATTTTGATATATCATCAGCAACCATTATATCTATATCTAAATATAAAATTTTCTCTGGAACTACAGGGACCATATCAGCAAGCAGTCTAAGAAGAGTATAAGGAGTGCAATATGCATCTTCATTTGCACATTTATAAAATTCCTTTTCATATAAATCTGTAACATCAACTTTTATAACACTATTTTCTATTTTTTTAGATTTAACCACATTGTTCAAAAATTGAATCTGCTCATCTGTTATTGCTGTAAACTCTGTACTTATTCTTTCAAGATTCATAGTAAATATATAACAATTTATTGTTTCATTTGTTCTGTTTGTAATTGATATAAGCTGTGAAAGTGCCCCATCAAATACCTTTTTATTTCCACATAATAGTAAATTTATCATTTTTTCCCCTTTTGTATCTATTATTATATTTCTCCATTTTTTATTTCTTATTTTACTCCAAATACTTTTTTAAATTCAAAACTATTATATACATTTTCTGGAGTGCCCTCTTTTATAATCTTTTTGTCCAATAATATTACCTTATCTGCATATTGTTTTACAAGATCTAAATCATGTGATACTAAAATAACCGACATATCATATTTTTTCTTTAATTCATTAACAATTTCATAAAAGTCTTTTATTCCATTTGCATCTATACCTGAAACTGGCTCATCTAGTATTAATAGATTAGGAATTGGTTTTGTTGCAACTGCAAGTAAAACTCTTTGCAGTTCTCCTCCTGATAAATTACCTATTCCTTTATCTATTAAAGTATCTGCTCCAAATAACTTTAAATGCTCTTTAATTTCTTTATAAGTTTTTTTATCTTTATGTAACCATACTGGTTTATCTGATATATATGATGCAAACATATCATATACACTAGTTGGCATATTTCTCTCAACATTTATACTTTGAGGTACATACCCTATTTTTATTTTTTTCTTTTTATTTTCCTTCATATCTAAGAAAGTAATATCTCCAGTATGTTTAACCTCTCCTAATATTGCTTTTAATAATGTACTTTTTCCAGCACCATTTTTTCCAATAATTACTGTCAATTCTCCACAATGTATATGAATATTGATATTTTCTAATATGTGTTGTTTTCCAATTGTCACACTAATATTATTAATTTTAGTACAATGAAGTCCACAATGATTTTCTTTTTCCATTTTATTTTCACCTACTTTTTTCTTTAACGTATGGTATTATATCGTATATTTTAATTTTTAACCAGCATTTATTATTAATAATCAAAAAAAATTCTAAATCATTTGTTTTAAAACTTCTAAATTTTGCAACATTGTTTCTATATAAGCATTTTTATCTAAATTTCCAGTAAGTCCTGAATCTAATTTATAAATTATTGCTCCTGTTTCGTTTTTAAGTGTTTGTGCATTTTTCTCATCATCATTTTTATCAATAATTATAATTTTAATATTATCTTGTTTCATTTTCTGGATTATTGTTTTTAATTTTTCAGCTGAAATTGTACTTTCTTCATGATCTGTATGAATTTGAGTTACATCTAATTGTAAATCTCTTAGTAGGTATGCAAAAGATTCATTTAATGATACTACCTTTTTTCCTTTTAATTCAGATAATTCCTGGTTGTATCTTTCTTTTAAGCTTAATAATTTATTTTTATATTCTTGCGCATTTTTTTCATAAATCTGACTATTTTCTGGATCTTTTTCTTTTAGCTCATCCTTTATTTCTTCTACTTGCTTTATGTAGTTTGCTATACTTGTCCAAGTATGACCATTAATTTCTTCGTCATCTTTTATCAAATCGCCTATATTTTTTGAAGAATCAATTACATATAAGTTATTAACAGACTTTATTAGTCTATCGTGAAAGCTTTCAATTTCTAATCCATTTTCAATAAAAACATTAGCATTTTGCACTTTTTTTAAATCTGTTGGTTGCAAAGTATAATTGTGAAGGCAACCAACATTTGTATCTGTCATATTACTAAGTTTAACATTTTCTGCATCTTGTACTATATTATCTGTCATAATATAAATTGGATAAAAAGATGTAACAATATTAAAACTTTTATCACTTTCTTTTACCATAGTACATCCCGATAAAATAGTGGATAATATACCTATTAAGCAACATATCGCTAATAATATTATTTTCTTTTTCATTAAATTCCTCCTTTTTTATATTTTCTATATATCCGCTTCATTATTTAAGTTCTTATTTTCAATTACAGCTAATCTATCTCCCTCTTCTATTGTATATTCTTTTTCAGGAGATATTTTAACTTCAGAATTAGATTTTTTTACACCTATAACATTCATTCCATATTTACTCCTAAAGTCTAACTCCTCTAAAGTTTTTCCAATCCACTTTCTCTTTACGTTTATTTCTACAATATCATAGTCTTTTGATGCCTTAATTTTCTCTACTATATTTATATCCATTATACTTTTGGCAAGTCTTATTCCCATTTCTTTGTCTGGGGAAACTATATATTTTACTCCCATTTTTTCTAGAATTTTTTTATGCAAGTCACTGGTAGATTTAACTATTATTTTTTCTATTCCAGCTTCTTCAAATAACATTGTAGCCATAATACTACTACCTATATCATCTATTGTAATTACTCCTACATCAAAAGTATTTAAGGTTAGTTTTTTAAATTCTGATACATCTCTTATATCCATTTGAATTGCCTCTGATACATATTCAGCTACATCTTCAACTCTATCTATATCTTTATCTATTGCTAAAACATCACAATTATATTTATATAATTGTTTTACTATACTTTGTCCAAATGTTTTAAGTCCTAATATAATTATATTTAATTTTTTCACTTTATTTCCTTTCTATCCTACCAAAATGTCACATTCTGGATAATTTATATGTTTGTTTTTATTATTTTTGTTAAATAGTGCTATTGAAATTGTAATTGGTCCAAGTCTTCCTATAAACATTAAAATCATAATTATTATTCTTCCTAATACACTAAGTTTTTTTGTTGTATCTAATGTGAGTCCTGCTGCTCCGAACGATGAAAAAACCTCATAAACAATATCAATAAAATTAATATTTTCAGCAATCATATTATATCTTTGTTCCATATACAAGTTTTCAGTTATAATTAATAAAATAATCGCAACCAAAACAATACAAATACTTATCGAGAAAATAGCAATAGCTCTTTTTATAATTCTAAAAGGAATTTTTCTTTTGAATACTACTGTTTCATTGTTACCTTTTACAAAACTTGCAACCATTAATAGAATAATTGCTACTGTTATGTTCTTTATTCCTCCTGCTGTACTTGCTGGTGAGCCTCCTATAAACATAAAAATTATAGAAATAAATTTTGTAGCTGTTGTAAGCACTTTTGTATTTATCGTTGTAAATCCAGCTGTCCTTAATGTAGTAGAATAAAAACAAGACTTTAATATCCTTTGCCCTATTGTATCATCTTTGCCTAAATTAACATTATTTTTTTCGAATCCAAATGTTAATATAGCTCCTAAAATTAACAATATTATAGTAGTAATTAGAACTAACTTTGTATGTATTGATAACTCTCTCCATATTCTTATTGGGCTAAACTTTCTTTTTATAGCTAAATTTATTGCTCTAAATATATCATTCCATACAGTAAATCCTAACCCACCTATTATAATTAATATCATTAGTACAATATTAATATAATAGTCATGTGAATAATTTATAAAACTATTATTTCCTAAAATATCAACTCCTGCATTACAAAAGGCTGAAATCGAATGAAATATTGAATAATAAATTCCAAGTCTTACTCCATACTGTGGAATAAATCTTATGCTAAGTAATATTGCACCAATAGTTTGAAAACAGATTGTAAATACAAATATTCCTTTTATTAATTTCACTAGTCCGCCCATAGTATTTTGATTTAAAGCTTCTCTAATAATTATTCTATCTGATAAATTTATTTTTTTTCCCATAAACATCAGTACAAGAGCAATAAAGCTCATAAATCCGCAAACCACCAATTTCAATTAATATCATAATTACAGTTTTACCGAAAAAAGAAAATTGTATACATGGTACCACCGTGGTCAATCCATTAACACAAACTGATGTTGTTGCCATAAACATACTATCTAAAAAATTTAATGCTTTTCCATCATTATTACTAATTGGTAACATTAATAGAAAAGTCCCAATTAAAATTAGTATTATAAAACCTAATACTAAACTTTGAGTTGCCGTTAATTTAACTTTTCTTACCTTCTCCATTCTTATCCCTTAATGTAAATTTCTTATTTTTATTATAAATATTTTTTCATTTTTATAAATTTTTTATCATTATACCCCATCTTTCTTTTAATTTACAATTATATTTCTAATTTCTTTTTGATATCATCAATTCTATTCATTACACAATCATATCCATATTTATAACATTTGTCTAGTTTTTCTACATCTAAGAGACCTACCTTGTCTGTATATACATTTAGTATATAATCACTCATTTCTAAACTTTCTTCTGAAATTTTGCTTCCCATTATGTCTATTGTTTTCATAACAATATCCATTATATTACTTTCTTCATCAATCTGGTCTGCATCAAACTTAACTGCAATAACCTTATCTGCTCCTTGCTTTTTTACTTCTCTAACTGGAATATTATCCATTGCTCCTCCATCCATAAATGCATGTTTTTCAACTCTACATGGACTAAAGAAAGCTGGAAAACTACTACTTGCTCTAATAGCTTTTCCAACAGATATATCCGTAATATATTGATTCTTATTTGTGGCATTTTGTGGAATATTATTTGTAAAAATATATTCTTTTGATTCTGTTATATCTACTGTTGGAATAACTATTGGCATTTTTATTTGTGAAATAGATTTTATTCCTTTTCTTGTGGCATATTCATTATATATTTCTTCAATATTTTTTCCATTTCTTAATCCTGTTATTGAAATCTTTTTATTCCAAATTATATTTTTAATTCCTGATAATATTGGAGCTGAATTCATTTTAGCAATTTTTTTCGCATATCTTTTAAATAATATATATATGTGGTATGGTGAATATCCCATAGCGTATAATGATGCTATAATCGCACCACAGCTTGTACCACCTATAATATCAATTTTTATATTATTTTTCTCCAGAGCATCTAGAACTCCTGCATGAGCAATTCCTCTAATCCCCCCACCTGATAAAGCAATTCCAATCTTCACTTATATCATCTCCTAATATTTAATTTATTATTAAATATTATTTCCAAATATTTAGTATTTAAACTATTACTATTTGCATATTTACATCATTTAAAATTTGATTATGAGTGCAAAAAATAAATGTATCCTCCATCTTAACATGAATAAATACATTTATTTTTTTAATTGATTCTTTTAAATGTATGGTATTAACCTGCATTAACAATCAGCATAGTAGGATTGACAACGTCATCTCCTTCATAGTCCATATTCATTATCGTACCATTTTTGAAGTTCTTCACCGTGTTTCCAGACCCGAGATAAAAACTTTACTGCACTACCCAATATGTTTCCAGTAGTTCTATTGATTCCGGTAGCATCTGACGCTTCTCGAACAATTTGTGTAAATTCAACACCTCCATATTTAGTCATAAAGTACTGCATAAACTTTGCCCAGTGTTCTGCATAGTAAATCACACAGGAACTGTAACCGCTTTCGGAGTTAGCTTCAACCAAATTGTCCCAGAATTTACGTGTTTGTTCATCTTTGAATTGAAGTTGTTCTGTTTTCATGTACTCTTCACATTCTTTTTCATACTTAGACCTGAGAGAATCGTCGCAAAGAAAACCTCTAATACGTGTTGCCATAATAATTCCTCCTTAATTATGTTTTTGTGAAATATGACTAGCTGACTAAGAAAATAAGTCTGCGTGAATATATTATACAACAATTTTACATGATTTGCAAATTTATAAAATTTCCAACCCATAAGAGAGTTGGAATAACATCTTTGTATTTACCAAATTTCCACAGTTTTAATTTTAAGTTATATCAAAACCTTCAAAAAAATCGACAAAAATCATTAATGGTGGAGGTGAGGAGAGTCGAACTCCTGTCCAATATCCTTTCCATATTAACTTCTCCGAGTGCAGTTTGTTATTAGAATTCCCCAAAATACAAATTAACAAACAAACTTATATTTTAAGTAGCTATTATTTTACCCACTACTTCCATAGCAAGAAATAGCTTCGTTTCCCACTAATTCGTCGCCTTATGAAAAAACGTGGGCATTTTTTCTAAGACGTCGCTGTACTTAGGCAGCGTATGCTAATTCTTTATTATCAGCGTTTATTTTATTTTCTCACATTTTTTAAGTGGCCAAGTGAGAAATCCACTACTCGCTATTAATATTTCTGGGGTACTGTCGAAACCAATTACACCCCCATATACATTATTATTATATACGATTTTTAAAAAATATACAATGATTTTTTCATTTTTACTTGCATATTCTTTTTAGTTATGCTAATATAATATAGTAATTTATTTAGGGGTATAGTGTCAATGGTTAGCACGATGGTCTCCAAAACCACAAGTCTGAGTTCGAATCTTAGTACCCCTGCCAAAAAAGATTAGAACATTTCTCTAATCTTTTTATTTTAACAAATGAGGTTATTAAAATGGAAAAATTAAAATTATTATTTAAAAAGTTTTGTACAAAAGAAGTAATTTTTTATGGTATATTTGGAGTTCTTACTACAATAGTAAATGTTGGGACATTCTACATTTTAAGTTCTATATTACATATTGAAGAAAATCTTTCTAACAATATCGCTATTTTTATTGCTGTTTTATTTGCATATTTTACTAATAGAAAGTTAGTTTTTAATTCCAATGCCAAAAATATAAAAGAAAAACTTATAGAATTTTGCAAATTTATGTTAGGAAGATTATTCACAATGGTTGTTGAATCTTTTGGATTTTTTCTAATGTTTAATTTATTCGGAATTCAAGAATTAATTAGCAAAATCTCAATTACAATTATTGTTATTATTTTAAACTTTTTTATTAGTAAATTCTTTGCTTTTAAAAAATAATTTTATATTTCGGGGGCTACTAGAAAATCAAGGAGGTATTTTATGTCTAGTGGTTTTTTTAAGCATTTTTATACGCTAATTCTAATTATTTTATTATTTTCTATGTTTATCATCATCTTTTTTATTCCGGCTTTTGAGAATGACTCAAATTTTTCATTTATCTATTCAGAACCCAATATATCGTCTATGTATTCTAATAATAATTCAATTGTTATGAATTCTAATTGTGAATTTGTATGGCCAACACCACGGATATAATACTATTTCATCAAAATTTGGAAGAAGAGCCTCTCCTACTGCTGGTGCATCTTCATTTCATGCTGGAATTGATATTGCAGCTCCTGTACGGAACCAATATCGTCTCTGTCTTATCTGGACAGGTTACTTTAGCACAATTTAATGGAGCTGGTGGATGTACTGTAATTGTTAATTCTGAAGTTTATCAAATTACTTACTGTCATGTATCACCGAACTTTCTTGTTTATGTTGGTCAATACGTAAAACAAGGTGAACTAATTGCATATGTTGGTCCTAAAAATATTTATGGTTTTTCTAATAACTACTTTAAGGATGCAAGTGGTAACCCTACAAATGGTTCTACAACCGGTCCTCACCTGCATTTAAACATAAAAAAGGCCGGCACTATAGTCGACCCTTTATCACTTTTTTAAATTTTACATATCTTCGTCATCTTCAGAGTTATTTTCTTTTTTATCTTTTTCAAAACTTCCACAGCCTGAACAACTACTGCAATGTCCTCCACATTCTGATTCGTCATCATTAAAATCTAATTCAATAATATTTTTACATTCTGGACATTTAATTTCTGAACTTTCTTCTACATCAATATCTGTTACAAATTGATGATTACAATATGGACAAACAACTTCAAATTCAAAATCGTTTTCATCCTCATAAATATCTTTTTCAATATTATCTACTATCTTTTGAACTCTTGATAATCTTTCTTCCAAATCCTGTTGTTTTTCTTCTAAATTATTTAGCTTTTCATCAGAGTATTCTAGTACTTTATCTACTGTATCCATAAAGGTAACAGTTAAATTCGCTATACTATTTTTCACAAGTTCTAATTGTTCTTGGTCTGTAATTTGTTTTTCAAGATTATTCATTATTTTTTGATATTCATCACTTAGATTAGACATATGTTAAAATTTCCTTTCTATTCTAAATTCTTTCCATATATTCACCAGTTCTTGTATCTATTTTAATAACATCTCCAATATTAACGAATAATGGAACATTGATTGTATAACCATTTTCAAGTGTAGCTGGTTTCCCTGATGTTGTTGTTGTATTTCCTGCAAATCCTGGTTCTGTATAAGTAACCTCTAATTCAACAAACATTGGAGGTTCTACAGCAAATACTTTACCTTTAAATGATAAGATTTTTACATTCATATTTTCTTTTATAAACTTTAATGCATCTCCTAATTGTTCTTTATTTAGTGGCATTTGCTCATATGTTTCATTATCCATAAAATAATATAAATCTTCATCATTATATAAATATTGCATTTCTCTTTTTTCAATTTCTGCTCCAGGATATTTTTCTGATGGATTGAATGTTTTTTCTAAAACAGCTCCTGTTATTACATTTTTTAATTTTGTACGAACGAAAGCAGCTCCCTTTCCTGGTTTTACATGTTGAAATTCTACTACCTTAAAAACATTTCCGTCCATTTCAAATGTTGTTCCATTTCTGAAATCTCCTGCCATATATACTTCTGCCATTTGTATTTCCCCTTTCAATTTTTTATTTGTTCATATTTTAATATCATACACCATTTTTGCTTAAGAATCAAGCCCTTTGTTCTTTTTTATCTATAACTACATAATTTCTTTCTGATTTTGTAAGACTTTCTGCCCCAAATTTTGTGATTAATATAGTATCTTCAATTCTTACTCCAAAGCGATTTGGAATATAAATTCCTGGCTCATTTGTTATTACCATTTTTTCTTTTAAGTTCATATCAACTTTACTATTTATATATGGTAATTCATGAATGTCAAGACCAACTCCATGACCCAAGCTGTGAATTAAATCAAATCCATTTAATTTAAATGCTCCTTCAACAACTTTTGAAATTGTTCTTATATTTGCTCCCTCTTTTAAAGACTTTGTTGTTTCTAATTGATTATTTAGAACAAGTTCATAAACAGGTTTTATATATTCTGGTACATATCCTGCAAATATAGTTCTTGTCATATCAGAACAATACCCTTTGTACTTGCAACCAAAATCAATTGTAATTGGATCTCCCATTTCAATTTCTTTATCTGTAGGCACTGCATGTGGTTTAGATGAATTTCTGCCTGATGCAACAATTGTATCAAATGAAATTCCATCAGCTCCATTTAATTTAAAATAATTTTCAATTTCGCTTGCAATTTCTTTTTCAGACATACCAATCTTTATAAATTTTACTAAATGTTCAAAACATTCATCTGTTATTTGGCATGCCTTCCTTATTTTTTCTATTTCTTCGTTATCTTTTATCATTCTTTGCTTTTCTATAATTTTTTCAGTTTCTTCGAAGTTATTTATTTTATATTTTTGAATATAGTTTTTATATTTAGCATAAGTTACATATTCTTCTTCAAATCCCACATTCTCGCAGAAGTTAAAAAAGTTTTCATTGTCCTCACTGCTAATGTTCTTTATATCACATACAATTATTTCATCATCAATTGTAATAACATTATTTACTTCTTCAATATATCTTCCATCAGTGATAAATATATTTTCTTTTCTAGTTATAAGTAGTGTGCCTTCTGCTTGAATTCCTGTTAAGTATCTTATATTAACAGGATTTGTTATTATAATTCCTTGCATATTATATAGCTTTATTTTATCTCTTAGCCATTTTATATTTGCATTCATTTTTTTCACCTACACTTTTTTATATTATTTCTAATCTATCTTCCTAAGTTTAATAATAAAATAAGCAATTCCTCAACTGGCATAAATATTGTAATTAATGCTGAAATAACAATAAATGGTCCAAATGCGATATATTCGTTCACATTTTTTTTCTTTATTAAAAGAAGTACTAAACTTACTATTGCTGCAATTACAAAAGAAAGAATAGAAACCATTATTATACTTCTCCAGCCAAAAAATAATCCTAATACACTAATTAATTTTACATCTCCATATCCAACCGCTTCTTTTTTAGAAATCCAATTACTAAGAAGAGTAATTACCATAAAAATTATCATTCCAACTATTAATCCGCATTACTTTATCTATAGCCACATTAAGATTAGATAATCCTTCTATAAATGTAAAAACTAATCCACACTCTAATAATGTTAATGTTAATCTATTCGGAATAATATGAAATTTATAATCTATGCAAAATGCATTAATTAAAATTGGAACCAGAATTAAATACTCATATGTTTTTATATCATTTACTCCATACAAATAAATAATTCCAACATATAACACCGCATTAATAAACATTAATATGTATCTTGGTTTGAAATTTTTCATATAAATTTTGAAAAAGTCTTTAGAAATAACTTTTTTATATTCTGAAAGTCTTATATTGCACCAATCTATAAATTGACCAATTATCATACCAATTATTCCAAAGCAAAGATAGTAAAGTATATGTATATCATTTATGTACATTTTCGTTTTCCTTTCTTTTCAATTTATTTTGATATTTTTGTATTATTAAATCTTCAATTGGTCTTTTAATTTTTGTTATTAATATGTCTTTTTCTTTTATAGGCTTAACCAATATAGAAAACATATTACATCTATTGGCTCCAAGTATATCAGTCATTATTTGATCACCAATAACAGCAATATTTTTAGATTCAATATTAAGTAATTTTTGGGCTTTTCTGAATCCAATTTTTAATGGTTTTTTTGCAAAATAAAAGTATGGCACATCAATTTGTTTTGCAACTTCTTTTACTTTTGCTATCTTATTGCTATTCGAAAGAATACAAAATTTCATTCCGTGTTTCTTTAATTGGGCAACCCATTCTTTTGTTCCATCAGGAAAAACTTTATAATAATCAATTAAAGTATTATCTACATCTAGTATAATTCCTGTAATTTGATTTTTCTTTAAATATTCTATACTAATATCTCGTACACTATCGAAATATCCATTTGGATATAAAATCATATTTCCCCTCCTATTTTTCCATTTTTATATTACCAATATGTTAATTGTTTGTCAAGATATTAATATAATTATAACTTATAAATTCATATTAAAACAATCATTATTTTAAAGAAATGTTTAGCATTATGAGCCTATACATTTTTTAGAATAAAAAGATTAAAATAAATAGTCACAATTTAGACTATTTATTTTAATGAAATTTAATTATTATTAACCTCTCTAGCTTGTTTTATCAGCATATCAGCAAACACAGCATACCCCTCTGTAGGATTTTGAACTAAAACATGTGTTACAGCCCCTACAAATTTTCCATTTTGAATAATTGGAGAACCACTCATTCCTTGAATAATTCCTCCTGTTTTTTCTATTAGTCTTTCATCTGTTATTTTAATTAACATGCTTTTATTATCACGAGTATTATTTGTATACTTTTTTTCTATTTTTATGTTATATTTTTCCTTTTTTCCATCTTCAAACTGGCAAATAATTTGTGCATTGCCTTCTTCTATTTCTTCTCTTAATGCCACATCCATTTCATCTCCGAGAAGTCACATCTAATTTATTTAAATTTTTAATTTTTCCATAAATTCCAAAAGCTGTATTTTTTTCTATACTTCCCAGCTCTGCTGTACTTTCTATGGATCCTTTAATTTGTCCAGGTGTACCTCTTTTTCCTTTTATAATTGATATAATATTTGTAGATACTAATTCTCCATTTGCAATATTTACAATCTCTCCTGTATCTGTATCTGTTATTGCATGTCCTAAAGCACAAAAACTCTTTGTTTCTGGTTCATAAAAAGTTGCTGTTCCAACACCGTCCCTGAGCATCTCTTACCCATAAACCCAGTTTGTATTCATTTTTTGAAGTTTTTACAGGTACAATACTTGTTTTGACAGTTTCTGTATCTCTTATATATTTTAATTCAATTTTATTTCCTTTAGATTCATTTACTTTTTGTATTAGCTCATCTGTTGTTTTTACAGTCTTTTCATTTATCTCAACGATCATGTCTCCTTCTTCTATTCCTGCACTTTCATATGGTTTATAATTTTGCTTGTTTTCTCCCTGTATTTCAGACATTCCTACAACCATTACTCCCTTAGTATATAGTTTTAGTCCAATAACATTTCCTAGTGGAATTACTTTGGTTCTTTTTATAACATCAACATCTATTTTTTTTAATGGAATTTTATCAAATAAATTTACACTTAAATTCATTTGTCCAATTTGATTTATATCTTGCTTTGAAAGATTACTAGATGTCTGAATTGTATCAGATATGCCAATTTGCAGGTTGGAAGAACTATTTGTTTTTATATTTATTCCAATTAGTGTAGGAATATTTATATCCTCACCTTCAAATATGATTATATGATTTGGAAGTAATGTAATACTTGCAACATAAATATATATAATTAATAAAAAAAGAATAAATAAAATTGGTTGTGTTTTTTTCATAAAAATACCTCTTCTTTTATAATAACCATATTTATTTATTCTTAATCAACATTTTTAACCATTCATATTGCTCAAAATTATATATAGCCAAAAATCACATTATCTTCTACTTCTTCTAATATACTTTTGTGCTGGATAAAATTGGCTTCTATACTCTCTACAACAATTAGAATTATTGTTTGAATTATCGTTTATACTATCATTATCAGAATTATTTCCACAAATACATTCAAAACAGTTAGAATTATTATCATCCGAATTATTGTAACAATTATTTATGAACCTACAAATTGCCTGTGTAATTACCGCTGATAAAAAGGCTAAAATCGTATATACAATTGCAAAAACTAAAAAACTTGCATCAAATACAGCAAAAGTAACAATTAAAAAAATTGCAAAAAATGTAGCTGCTACTAAAATTGGACATTTTAAAATCTTCTGTAAAACAATTGCAAGTATTATTGTTGCAACTGGAAGTGCAAAAAATAGTAATAAAATATTCATATCATTCGTCTCCTTCATGTATATTAATTCTTTTTGTATATCATATTCTAACTACTATTTTCTTGTTACATATATTTATAATATAATACAATTTAAATAATATATTATTTAATACTTTTTTCTTTAATTATCTAAATCTTATTTCTCATCATATTCCACTCTTACTAAATATAAGCCTTGTGATGGTAGAGTTCTTCCTGCATTTTCTCTATCTTTACTTTCAATTATTTCTTTTATTTGGTATGGTCTTATTTTTCCAAGTCCAACTTCTAGTAGTGTTCCCGAAATTATTCTAACCATATTATATAAAAAACCATTTCCTGTAAGTTCAATATAAATTCTATCATCTTTTTCATATAGATTTGTGTTAAATATTGTTCTAACACTACTTTTACTACTTGTTCCACTTGCTTTAAATGCTTTAAAGTCATGTTCTCCTTCAAAGAATTTTATTGCTTTTTTCATATCATTTACATTTAGTTTAACTGGAAAATGATATTCCAAATTTCTATAAATTGCTGTTCCATATTTTGAATTATTAATTATATATCTATATGTTTTTTGTTTACAAAGATATCTACTGTGAAATCTTTCATCTACTTCTTCTACATCTTTTATTACAATAGACTTTTTTAATCTTGAATTAATTGCTAAACCAATTTTATCTATTGGAATATTACTATTTGTTTTGAAATTAGCAACTTGTCCAATTGCATGTACTCCAGCATCAGTTCTTCCTGAAGCAATTAAGTTTACCTCTTCACCTGTAATACTATATATTACTTTTTCAATTTCACCTTGTATATTTAATTTATTTGGTTGTTTTTGCCATCCGTTAAAATCTTTTCCATCATATTCTATAACTAACTTAATATTTCTCATTTTTCCTCTATATTATCTTTCTGCCTATTATTTTTTTGATCTTTTTCACTCTTATCTTTTTTTAAATGTATTTTATTCCATGTGTTTTTTACATTGTTGATTTTAGTTTTTGTAATTTCATTTTCTTTATATCTATCTGTAACCATACTCTTTATTAATATTCTTTTTAAAGCTTCTTCTTTTACATCTACAATTAATGTACCATTTTTAGCAATTGAAATTTTTCCAGTTTCTTCTGATACAACTATAGCAATACTATCAGATTCTTTTGAAATTCCAAGTGCTGCTCTATGTCTTGTACCTAACTCCTTAGAAATATCATTGTCACCAGCTAGTGGCAAAATACATGCAGCTGCAACAATTTTATTGTCACTTATAATTACTGCACCATCATGTAAAGGAGTATTTGGTGTAAACAAATTAACTAATAATTGAGGTGAAACTTCTGAATTTAAAATAACTCCTGTATCTATAATATCTTTTATTTTTATCTCTCTTTCAAGCACAATTAATCCACCTGTTTTTGTTTTAGAAAGTTCTAAAGCAGCAATAACAACTTTGTATATATCTTCTTTTGTTTTTGCCATAATATCTTTATCAATACCGAAAAATTTAGTAAATTTATTAGTGCCTAGCTGTTCTAGTGCTCTACGAAGTTCTGGTTGAAAAATGATAATAAGAGCAATAACACCATATGTCATAACTGATGTTAATATAAAGTTAAGAATTTTTAAATTTAATAAATCACTAATAGCTACCATTAATACAAACAAAACTATTCCTTTAAGTAGTTGGCCAACTCTCGAACTTTTAATTGACTTTATGAATTTAGCTCCCAGAAATATTACAATTGTTAAATCTAATATAAGTGAAATTAGTTTTATTGGATATTGGTACAATTCGTTTATATAACCTATAATATTTATTTGAAAAAACTCATTAATAGTTGTCATAAAGTTTTCTATCATATATCATACTCCTACTCTTATTATATTTATAAAATCGTTAAATAAAAAATAACTGTTGCAGCTACTGCAAATACCATTAATGCTGCTAAAACTGCTGCAATTACTTTTGTTAAAACTTTTCCTGCATCATGA
Source organism: uncultured Clostridium sp. (assembly GCA_900553225.1). Classification (GTDB taxonomy): domain Bacteria; phylum Bacillota; class Clostridia; order TANB77; family CAG-508; genus CAG-492. Next base: position 17,683 of record USCV01000003.1, read on the forward strand.
CGTTTTCTTGACATATATTTTTCCTCCTAAGTATTAAATCTATAATATTATGTTAGCACAAGTATTTGCTTTTTTCAATATTTTTTTTAACTTTAACAGAACTTTAGAAAATGCATTTCTAAAGTTCTTCAAATATTTTTATTAAGTTAATTTCTTAATTTAGCATTACACTTTTTTTCAACATTTTCAATGATTTTATTAAAAGATATCATAACTTCTTCTTCTGTTAAAGTTTTCTTCGAATCATTAAATGTTAATGAATATGCTATTGACTTTTCGTTCTTACCAACATTTTCACCTGTATAAACATCAAATACTTCAATTTGAATTAAATTTGAACCAGACGATTTTTTTATAACTGTCTCAATTTCCTTTGATTCTACATCTTTATTAACAATAAAAGCCACGTCTTTCTTTATATTCGGATATTTTGATATTTCTTTATATTTCATTTTTCCTACTTTCTTTGAAAGTAATTTATCTAAATTAATTTCAAAGACAAAAACATCTTCTTTAGTTGTTTTAGGATGCAATTTTCCGTATTATTCCTACTTCATCATTATTAACTACTATAGTAGCTGTTTGGTATGGATGAAATTCTTTTGGTATATTGTCTTTAGAAATAAAGCTATATCTATTTTCATATCCTAAATAATCTAAAAGTTCCTCTACTACACCTTTTATAATATAAAAGTCTACATTTTTCTTATTATTTATTCCTAAATAATATTCTCCTGTCATTAATGCTGCAATTTTAGTATTTTCACCATATTCTTCTTTTTTAAAGAAACCTTTACCAATCTCAAATATGCAAACATCTTTTGCATTATGAGCCTTGTTATATTCATATGTTTTTAATAATGATGATAATAAACTATATCTTAAAGTATTTCTTTCTTTAGTCATTGGATCTAATAATTTTAGTTCTTCAAATTCGTCATTTGTAAAATCATGAACCTCTTTATCATTTATTAAAATATACGTTAATGTTTCATTTAATCCAAGTGATATCATTTTATTTCTAATTTCTCTTGTTTTCTTATCATAGCTTCCTTTTTTCATTGGTACAATTGGAAGTTTTCCTTCTATATTGTTTACACCATAAATACGACTTACTTCCTCTATTAAATCTTCTTTTATAGATATATCTAATCTTCTACTTGGAACCATAACATTTACTTTTTTATCATCTGCTTTATATGTAAATCCTAACCTTCTAAAAACATCTAATATATCTTTTGATTCTATATTAGTTCCTAAAACATCGTTTATATCTTGATATTTAATTTCAATTTCTTTATCTGTTTTATCAGTTTTATCAAAACAAACCATTCCTGAAATAATTTTTGCATCTGCATATTTTTCTAATAAGTGGCATGCTCTTTTTATTGCCATATAAGTTCTATTTGGATCAATTCCTTTTTCAAATCGATTGCTTGCTTCACTTCTTAAAATTTTCTTTGAAGTTTTTCTTACTTTTACTGAATCAAAAATTGCAGATTCAATTATAATATTTTTTGTGTAATCTTCAACTTCTGTTTCTAATCCTCCCATTACACCTGCAAGCCCAATAGATTTTTCATCTGTTGCAATTACAATATCTTCTTTATTTAGCGTTCTTTCTATATTATCAAGTGTCGTTAATTTTTCGCCTTCATTTGCCATTCTTACTACAATTTTATTTCCTAATTTATCATAATCATAAAAATGTAAAGGCTGACCAACTTCAAGCATTACATAATTGCTTATATCAACTACATTGTTAATTGGTCTAATTCCTGATGCCATTAATCTATTTTTTATGAATCTTGGGCTTTCTTTAATTGTAACATTTTCTACTTTTTTAACTAAAAATAGTCTGCAATTGTCTGTTTGTATATCTACTTTAAAGCTATTGTTTATATCTTCTCCCTCTTCATTATATGAAAGCTCAATATCTCTTGTTTTAGTATCATAAATTGCCCCAATTTCATTAGCCATTCCTAATACGCTTAATAAATCACCTCTATTAGCAGTTAATTCAAAATCTATTACTTCGTCATCTAATCCTAAGAATTTAATTGGATCTTCTCCAACAATAGCATCTTGAGGAAGTTCTTCGATTCCTTTTTTTTGCTCTTCTGTTAAAAACTTAGCTTCAATTCCAAGTTCTAATAAAGAACATAGCATTCCATTTGACTCTTCTCCTCTAATTACACCTTTTTTTATTGTAACATCTCCTGGAAGTTTTGCTCCTGGAAGAGCTACAATAACTTTTAATCCCTCTCTTACATTTGGAGCTCCACAAACAATGTTTAATATTTCATTTCCAACATCCACTGTACATATATGTAGGTGATCTGAGTCTGGATGCATTTTACATGTTTTAACCTCTCCAATTATAAGTTTGCTTGCATTTACTAGTTTTTCAGCAGAATCATATTCATTTCCAACTCTTGTCATATCTTCTGCTAAAGTTTTAACATCTACATCTATATCCACATAATCTTTAACAAAATTTGTACTTAACTTCATATTAATCCTCATCCTTTCTACTATTAAATTGACTTAAGAATCTTATATCATTTGCATATAATAATCTCATATCTGGAATAGCATATTTAAACATTGCAAGACGATCAATTCCTGTTCCAAATGCAAATCCTGAATATTTTTCTGGATCGTATCCATTTAATTTTAAAACATTTGGATGTACAATTCCAGCTCCTAAAATTTCGATCCAACCGGTCTTTTTACATAATGGACATCCCTTTCCACCACATTTGAAGCATGTAACGTCAACTTCATAAGAAGGCTCTGTAAACGGAAAATAACTTGGTCTAAACCTTAAATTAGAATTTTCACCTAATAATTTTCTTACAAAAACTTCTAAAGTGCCTTTTAAATCAGCAAGTGAAACATGATTTTCTTTTTTATCAATTACAAGCCCTTCCACTTGATTGAATTGATGAGAATGTGTTGCATCATCTTCTCGGCGGTATGTCTTTCCAGTACAAATCATTCTAATTGGTTTATCTCCACCATACTTAAGCATTGTTCTTGCCTGAACACTTGATGTTTGAGTTCTAAGCAAATATTCATTCGTTATATAAAAGCTATCTTGCATATCTCTTGCAGGGTGTCCTTTTGGAAGATTTAATCTTTCAAAGCAAAACTCATCGGTTTCAAGCTCTGGTCCAGAAATTACATCATACCCCATTGACACAAATAAATCTTCAATTTCTTCAATAACTCTATTTACTGGATGTTTACTTCCTTTTTTTATTTTGCTTGCTGGAAGTGTAATATCGATTTTTTCATTTTGTAATTTCTTGTTTAATGTCTGATTTTCAAATTCCTGTTCTTTATTTTTTATTAAGTCTTCTAATTTATCTCTTACTTTATTTACTAAACCACCTATAACTGGTCTTTCTTCAGGTGTTAATCCTCCCATTGATTTAAGAATGGCTGTAAGTTCACCTTTTTTACCTAAAATTTTTGCTTTGATTTCATTTAATTCTTGTTTGTTTCCGTGCATTAATTATTTTTTGTTTTGCACTTATACATATATTCTCTATTTTTTCTTTCATCTTTAATCCTCCTAAAACTAATATAAAAGCTAAATTTATTTAAAATACCACGAAAAGAATTCCTAAAATAGGACGATTTTTTCGTGGTACCACCTAAATTCATATATTATGCAATATATCTCATTATAGTTTTAACGTAACAACCGCTTTTTCCTACTTCTTTCAAAAAAAGAACTAAAAAGTGAAATTTCAAAAAGAGAGCAGTAATAAGCTTCCATCCTAAGGCTTATTATCTCTATTTTCTGCTTATTGTCTTTTTTACTTTGCTTTTTTACGTTTTTAATTATTCTCCTTTAAAGAATGCATTAGTTTCATTATATTCGCCAAATTGAAGTATATAATCTGTGCATCCTATTGGCATTTGGAAAGCAACTTTCCCTTGTGCTGTTTGTGTTTTTACATAATCTGATTTACCTATATATGTACTACTTAATATCCATGTTGTTCCATTATATACAACTGAGCTTCTGTTTCCTGTTCCTTTTATAAATACACTAACTCTAGCATTTGAACCAAGACTTGATCTTTTATAATTTGCAAAGTCTATATCATAATCTACAACAACCCATTCTAAACCTTCTTTTGGTTCTTCATATTTGTAAAATGATGAAGAATTTACATAGTCCTGAACTGCTTTTTTTGCTTCTTCTCCTCTTACATATTTTGTAACTTTAACATATACTTCTTCATCTTTCTTGTCTTCTGTACTATATTTTGAAGCTATTCCCCATGTTCCAGTTGATAATGGGTTTTCTTTGCTTGATGTTTTTGCATCTGTTACAGTTGTTTGTCCTGTTATGTCTGTACTTGTATTATTATTATTTGAATTTGTATTTGTATTTAAATATGAGTTTGTATTAGTATTTGTATTTTTATTTTTATTGGTATTTGTATTCTTATTTGTATTTACACTTGAACTTTTATTTCTATTCGAATTTGAATCAATTAAATTTTCAATTACATTTGAAGCACCTTTTTTGTTTTCAGTAATAAATTTAAATCCTACAATTCCTACTCCTAAAACTACGCAACCAAATAATAATAAGACAATTATAACTACAACAATTATAATTGGCGCTTTACTTTTTTTCTTAGTATTGTTATTTTGATTTGGATTATAATTTGGTTTTACTTGCCCTTGATTTTGGTTTGCATTATTGTTTTGTTGTACTTGCCCTTGACTTTGGTTTACACCACTGTTTTGTTGTGGTTGCACTTGATTTTGGTTTGTGCCATTGTTTGATTGTACTTGTTCTTGATTTTGGTTTGTGCCATTGTTTGGTTGTACTTGTTCTTGATTTTGATTTGTGCCATTGTTTGATTGTACTTGTTCTTGATTTTGATTTGTACCATTGTTTGATTGTGCTTGTTCTTGATTTTGGTTTACATTCTCATTTGAGCCTTGATTTTCATTGCTATTTCCAGAACCATTTTGGTTGTTAATTTCTTCCATTTTATTTCCTCCTCTTATTTTGCTTTAATTATTTTATATCTATTGTATTAAAAAGTCAATAATTCTCTTCCATTTTTGCCAAATATATAGTATAATATATATGTATTGTATATAGGAGGTAAAACATATGTGGGAATTATGGTTAATTGTTTCTGGCGTCTGTCTTGTTATAGAAATAATAACTACAGGATTTCTTGTTTTCTGGCTTGCAATTGGTGCTTTGTTTGCTTTATTAACAAGTTTATTTACAGATAATATTATAATACAAACAGCAGTATTTGTTATTTCATCAGGTATGCTAATTTTTTTAACAAAACCATTTGTTAAAAAATTTTTAAATAACTCTAAACCAGTTCTAACAAATGCATACTCTGTTATTGGTAAGCACGGATTGGTAATTGAAGATATAAATCAAACATTAGGTACTGGACTTATAAAGGTTGATGGTGAAGTTTGGTCGGCAAAATGTGAAAAAGATAAAATAATTTCTAAAGGCTCAGAAGTTGAAATATTAGCATTAGATGGTGTTAAAGCAGTTGTATCTTCTAATATTTATGAACAAGAAAAAGTTCAAAATTAGTTCTTAATATTTAGTATCATAAAAATAAAAAATAAATGAAGTAAGAGGAGGAAATTTTATGTGGTTTTTTATTATACTATTAATTATCATTTTATTTATTGCTTATAAAACAATTAAAGTTGTAAAGCAATCAGAAGTTTATATTATTGAAAGGCTTGGTAAATTTCATAAGGTAGCAGATGCTGGTCTTACAATTATCATTCCTTTCTTTGATCATGTACGTTCTGTTGTAAGTTTGAAACAACAAACAATGGATATTCCACCACAAGGAGTTATTACAAAGGATAATGTTACAATTACAATTGACACAGTTGTATTCTATAAAATTACAGATCCTGCAAAAGCAGTATATGAAATTCAATCTTTAAAGAAAGGTATAGAATATTTGGCAATTACTACTATACGTGATATTGTTGGTAAAATGGACCTAGATGAAACATTTAGCTCACGTGATGCAATTAACGATAAACTAAGAGTTATATTAGATGAAGCTACAGATCAATGGGGTTGTAAAATTGACCGTGTAGAAATTAAAGATATCACTCCACCAGCAGATATCCGTGATGCAATGGAAAAACAAATGAATGCTGAAAGAAACAAAAGAGCTTTGATTTTACAAGCAGAAGGTGAAAGACAATCTGCAATCACACTTGCTGAAGGTAAAAAGCAAGCAGCTATATTAGAAGCAGAAGCTGACCGTGAATCTGCAATAAGAAGAGCTGCCGGTGAAGCTGCTGCAATTAAAGAAGTAGCTGAAGCTAAAGCTCAAGAAATTGAAATGGTCTATAAAGCAATGATGAAAGCAAATCCAAATGAAAAACTAGTTCAATTAAAATCTCTAGAAGCATTAAAGGAAGTAGCAAACGGAGATGCAAATAAAGTATTTATTCCTTTTGATGCAACTAGCGCATTAGGAAGTTTAGGTGCAATTAAGGAAGTAATAGAAGATAAGAAAAAATAATAAAAAAACTCTAGTGTATTATTTGAAACACACCTCTTTTAGTAGACACAATAAAAAAGACTATTGTGTTAAAATCTAAACGGAGGTGTATTTTTTTATGGCAAAAAAAGGTTAAGAGCAAATCGTATAAACGAATAGAAGAAAATGTAAAACCAAATTTAATAAATAGAAATTTTAATACTGATGCTCCAGATAAAATTTGGACAACAGATATTACATATTAAATTTATAACAACAAAATAGCTTATTTATCAACAATATTTGATTTATATGATAGAAAAATTGTAGCATATGAGATAAATTGATAGAAATGATTTGAAAATAGTAATAAGTACTTTAAATGAAGCTATTCAAAAAAGAAAAAAATGTGCGAGGAATCATATTACATTCAGATCAAGGATTCCAATACGCATCTTTTCAATATAAGAAAATTTGTGAATCTAATGGAATAACTATTTCTATGAGTAGAAAAGGAACTCCAATAGATAATTCATCAATGGAAAGTTTCCATGGTATTCTTAAAAAGGAAACTCTCTATAATAATGATACCACAGATTTAAAAGAATATATAGATATTGTAAAAGATTGGTTATTATTTTATAATACAGTAAGAATAAAAAATAGAGACTACATTTAATTGTAGTCCCTATCTACCAAATAGTTTTTTATTATTAGTCTACTATTTTGAGTTCACTTCATTCCTGACTTAGTTTTTTTATTTTTTATTTAACTTACTTCATTTATTTTTATATCTCTAACATGCTCAATTTTTTCCCATTTTGTTTGTTTCTTAAATAAACATTTAAAGTTAATTAGTAACCATGAACCCAAGAATAGTGGATATAATGCCAATCCTTTTATCATTGGTCTTATAGGCTTTTTATCTAAAATCATAATCATAATTGCTGTTATAATTGGTAATAAGAATGTTGGTAATAAATATCTTAAACAGTTTATAAATAAATCCAATGTTGACATTCCATTAGAGAAATACATTACAAAGTTTAATATTAACAGTATAATTGTTAATACGAACATAGGAATACTTCCTATCATGTATAAAAGACCATCAAAGTTCATTAATGTTTTATGTTCTTTTACAGCCACTGCAAGTGGAATTGTATATTCCTTTAAACATTGTATATGTCCAACTGTCCACCTTGATCTTTGTGACCATGATTGTTTAAACCCAACTGGCTGTTCATCATATACAATTGCATCCGTAGCCCACCCAAGTTTTTTACCAGAAATAATGGTTTTTAATGAAAATTCAATATCTTCTGTTAATGTATTTGTATCCCATCCTGTAGGTTTTATTATATCAAATTTGACCATAAAACCTGTTCCATTTATTAATGGTGATAATCCTAAATTATATCTTGCCAAATGGTAAAAACGGTTCATTGTCCAATAGAATATCGCATATCCAGCTGTAATCCAACTATCTGTTGGATTTTTTATATCTCTGTATCCTTGAACTACTTCTTCTCCTTGGCAAAGTTTCTTATTCATATTCTTTATAAAGTTTTCATCTACAATATTGTCAGCATCAAAAATGCAAAATGCATCATATGGAGCATTTTCTTCGATTTTTTGTTTTAAAAACCAATTAAGCGCATATCCTTTTGTTTTATGTTCTTCATCAAATCTTTCATAAACAATAGCTCCCGCTTCTTTTGCTACCTTAGCCGTATTATCTGTGCAATTATCTGCAATTACATAAATGTCATATAATTCTTTTGGATAATTTTGCCTCTTTAGGCTTGCAATTAGGTTTCCCACTACCTTTTCTTCGTTATGAGCTGGTATTATTGCCATAAAACGGTTTTGCTTGTCTTCAATAATAGGCTTATCCTTTAATTTTACTAAAGAACATAAACTTACAACTAATTGATATAACCAATATATTGTAACTATCCAGACTAATGCCTGTTGTAAAACATATAAATATTCCATTTTTTTCTCTCCTTTTAATAATGTTTTACATTATTAAATATAATCTCTATTAATTATTATACTATTATTTTTTGTTTTTGCAACTCTAATTTTCTGATTTTCCTTCTTTTTTTTCAATGTTTGCTTCTAGGTCTTTCATGCTCAAATTTATTCTTCCTTGATTGTCAATTTCAGTAACCTTTACAGTTACTTCGTCTCCAATGCTTAATACATCTTCAACTTTTTCTACTCTCTTACTAGATATTTTAGATATGTGTAATAGTCCTTCTTTGCCTGATCCTAAATCTACAAATGCTCCAAAATTCATAATTCTAGTAACTGTACCGTCATATATTCCGTCCTACTTCTATTTCTCTTACAATGTCTTTTATCATTTTTAGCGCTTCTTCTCCGTTTTTAGTATCAGTAGAATAAATGCATACTCTTCCATCTTCTTCAATATCAATTTTTACGCCTGTTTCTGCAATTATTTTATTAATCATCTTTCCACCAGGACCTATTACATCTCTAATTTTATCTACATCAATTTCTGTTGTAATAATTCTTGGAGCATATTTTGAAATTTCTGCTCTTGGTTTTGCAATTTGTTTTAGCATTACTTCATCTAATATATAATCTCTTGCAACTTTTGTTTTTTCAAACGCTTCTTTTATTATATCATATGTTAGTCCATCAATTTTAATGTCAACTTGTATTGCAGTTATTCCATCTTTTGTTCCGCCAACTTTAAAATCCATATCTCCAAAGAAGTCTTCTATTCCTTGAATATCTGTAAGCATTACATAGTCATTTGGATTTTCTTTGCTTGTTACAAGTCCTGTTGAAATTCCTGCAACAGGCTTTTTAATTGGAACTCCCGCATCCATTAAAGCTAATGTACTACCACAGATACTTGCTTGTGATGTTGAACCATTAGATGATAATACTTCTGATACAACTCTTATAGAATATGGAAATTCTTCTTCTGATGGAAGTACTGGAACTAAAGCTTTTTCGGCTAAAGCACCGTGTCCTATTTCTCTTCTTCCAGGTCCTCTTGATGGTCTTGCTTCTCCTACACTATAAGCTGGGAAATTATAATGGTGCATATATCTTTTACTTTCTTCTTCATCTATTCCATCTAGCATTTGTTCTTCACTTTTCATTCCTAGTGTAGCAATAGACATAACTTGAGTTTGTCCTCTTGTGAAAATTGCACTACCATGAACTCTTGGTAAAACCCCAACTTCACATGAAAGTGGTCTTAAGTCTGTAAGGCCTCTGCCATCTGGTCTTTTATGTTCATTAAATATCATTTCTCTAACACATTTTTTTTCTAAATCATGAATACTATCTGCAATATGTCGCTTTTTCTCTTCTATAAATTCTTCTCCATATTTATTTGTAAAATATTCTACTATATCTTCTGATAATTTAGAGATATTTTCATCTCTTACTTCTTTATCTGTTGCTTGTACATCTTTATACATTCTATTTTTAAAGTTATCTTCAATTTCTTTATATACATCTTGATCAACTGCAAATGAAAAATATTCAAATTTAGGTTTTCCTATTTCTTCTTTTATTTTAGAAATAAATTCACATATTTTCTTAATTTCTGCATGTGCTTCTTTTATAGCTTCAAGCATTATATCATTTGGAATTTCATCCGCTCCTGCTTCAATCATTGTAATTTTTTCTTCTGTGGCAGCCACTGTTAGGGTTAATCTGCTTTTTTCTCTTTGTTCTACGGTAGGATTTATTACAATTTTATTATCTACATATCCAACATTAACTGCAGCCGTTGGTCCTCCAAATGGTATATCTGATATTGAAAGAGCGCAAGATGCTCCAATCATGCTGCAAACTTCTGGTGAATTATCTTGTTCTACTGATAAAACAGTTGCAACTACACATACATCATTTCTAAAGTCTTTTGGGAATAATGGTCTTAATGGTCTATCAATTGCTCTTGATGTTAAAATAGCTTTATCAGCTGGCTTTCCTTCTCTTTTTAGAAAGCTTCCCGGTATTTTTCCTACTGCATATAATTTTTCTTCATAATCTACTGAAAGTGGGAAAAAATCTATTCCTTCTCTTGGTTCCTTTGATGCTGTTACATTTACCATAACAACAGTATCTCCATATCTTACCATTACACTTCCATTAGCTAATCCTGCAATTTTACCTGTTTCAATACTTAAATCTCTTCCTGCTAATTTTGTAGTATACTTTTTAAACATAAATTATCTCTCCTTTATTTTTTATTTAATACTAGAAATTAGCGGTAACCTCGACGAAATCTTTTATTTTTAGATATTTATTTTGTTTTTAAAAAACTTCATCCAAGCTACATACTAATTCCAGCATTTTTACCACACTATTATTGTTTCACAATTCTTATTTCTTAATTTTAGAAATTTTTTCTAAAAAATCGACATTTATCTTTAGAAAAAACGGACGTTTTGCCACCAAAAAGAGCCAAACGTCCTAATTGTTTTTTATTTTCTTAATCCTAATTTTTCTACGATATCTCTATATCTTTGAACATCTTTTTTACCTAAGTAGTTTAATAAGTTTCTTCTTGAACCAACCATTTTTAGAAGACCTCTTCTTGAATGGTTATCTTTCTTATGAACTTTTAAGTGTTCTGTTAATTCATTAATTCTTTCTGTTAAAAGAGCTATTTGAACTTCTGGTGAACCAGTATCTTTTTCATCTCTTTTATAAGTATTAATGATTTCTTGTTTTCTTTCCTTTGTCATTTCGTTTGCACCTCCTAATTTTTTTCACCTTAAACTGAGTTATAGCGTGCTAAATAACTTTTCCTAGAACTAAGTAAAAGGATTTTATTTTTCAACATGTTCATTTTAACATTTTTTCCAATAAAATGCAAGCTTTTTTTACATGTTTATTATTCTATCTATTGCTTCTTCTATGTTGTCTCTATTTCCGAAGGCTGTAAGTCTAAAATACCCTTCTCCACTTGGTCCAAAACCAACTCCAGGTGTACCAACAACGCCAGTCTTATTTAGTAACTTATCAAAAAATTCCCATGATTTCATCTCATTTGGTACTTTAAGCCAAATATATGGTGCATTTATTCCTCCGTATACATTAAAACCTGCTGTTTTTAGTCCCTCTGTAATGATTTTTGCATTTTCCTTATAATATGCAATATTATCTCTAATTTGTTTTTTACCTTCTTCTGAATAAACAGCTTCAGCTCCCCTTTGCGTTATATACGATACTCCATTGAACTTAGTGCATTGTCTTCTGTTCCATAGCTGGTTAATAGAAATTTCTTCTTTTTTATTTGTATATCCCTTTAACTGCTTTGGTACTACGGTATATGCGCATCTTATACCAGTAAATCCGGCTGTTTTTGAAAAACTTCTAAATTCTATTGCTACATCTTTTGCACCATCTATTTCATAAACACTATGTGGAATATCCTCTTGCGTAATAAAAGCTTCATAAGCAGAATCATATAAAATAATTGATTTGTTTATTTTTGCATACTCAATCCATTTCTTTAGTTTTTCTTTATTTAGTACAGTTCCCGTTGGATTATTTGGAAAACATAGATAAATTATGTCTGGTACAGTTTCTGGAAAATTCGGTTCAAAATTATTTTCTTCAATACATGGCATATAAATAATTTTTTCATATTTCCCTGTATTTTTATTATACTTACCTGTCCTTCCTGCCATAATATTGGTGTCTAAATATACCGGATATACTGGATCTGTAATTGCTACATTATTTTCTTTGGCAAATAAATCTCCAATATTTCCAGTATCGCACTTTGAACCATCAGAAATAAAAACTTCATCAATATCAATTTTAATATTTCTAGATAAATATTCATTTGCTATGATTTTTTTCTTTAAAAATTCATATCCCTGTTCTGGGCCATATCCTCTAAAACCGTTTAATGATTTCATTTCATCTACTGCATCTTTCATATTCTGGCATACAGCTTTTGGTAGTGGTAGTGTTACATCACCAATTCCAAGTTTGATTACTTTTTTTCCGTGGATTATTCTTTTGAAATTCTTCAACTTTTTTTGCTATATTGGAAAAAAGGTAGTTCTTTTGTAATTTTAAGAAATTTTCATTTATTTTTATCATTTTTTTATCTCCTTTAAAATTAATTTCCTAACGGTTTTACAATTTCTCCTCTAAAGACCGTAATTGCTGGTCCTGTCATATAAACATGATTGTTTTCTTTATTCCATTTAATTTTTAATATTCCACCTGGCAATTCTACATTTACGTCATTCTTTACATATCCATTCAAATTGCATGCAATAACTGTTGCACATGCACCAGTTCCACAAGCTAGAGTTTCTCCTGTGCCTCTTTCCCAAACACGCATTTTTACATTTTCTTTATCTAATATTTGTACAAATTCAATATTTGCTCTTTGAGGAAATATTTTACTTTTTTCTAATATTTCTCCATATCTTTGAACATCAAAACCAATTACATTTTTAATTATAGTTACTGCATGTGGATTTCCCATAGAAACACATGTAAAAATAAATTCTTTATCTTCGGCAATTATCTTTAAATTTTTTACAGGATATTTATCTGAAAGAACTGGTATTTTTTCAGCTTCAAATATTGGTTCTCCCATATCCACTTCAACCGTTTCAACTTTTTTGTTTTTTATATTTAACTTTAATTTCTTTATTCCACCTAATGTCTCAACTGTAATTATTTTATTATTAGTAAGTTTATTGTCATAGACATATTTTCCGACACATCGAATACCATTACCACACATTTCTGCTTCTGAACCGTCATAGTTAAACATCTGCATTTTAAAATCAGCAATATTGCTTTTGCAAATTAAAATTAAACCATCAGATCCAATGCCAAAATGTCTATTGCTCATAGTCTTAGCAAGGTATGACGGATTTTCTATTTTCTCTCCTTTAATACAATCTATATATATATAGTCATTTCCTAGCCCATGCATTTTTGTAAATTTAATCATATACTTCACCTCATAAAATAAAAAAGATACAATATATTTTATTTATATTATATCTTTTTTATTTTATGCTTTATAAATTATACTTTTAATTAATTTTTGTTTATTTTTGATATTTCGATGGCATAATTTTAATATCTTTAATCATATCGCCATTTTCCATTCTTAATGAATCTCTTTCTTGTACTTTTAACCAATTTTCTTCTACTGAAATTATTTCCCCTGTAAATCCATCCATTATATAGACCTTTATAACAATCATTATGAAATTTATCAAAACTTTTTACACCTACATTTTTTGCAGCTTGATTTAATGAATAATTAATTTCCTTTTCTTATTAAATCCATTTGATAAAATCTTTTTTTATCCTTGGTTAACATATTATATGTATTTAAACTTACATACTCTGTTGAACTTTGTTTGATTTTATGGTAAAATTTAAATGTATCAATTTTTAGGAGGTAATTGATTTCCATTATGCATTGCAATATGGAGCAGTACAAAAGCAAGTATTTCAAAAAACTGAAAGGAGTATTACTACTATGGCATTGAAATTCTTTGGTAGAGGCTCTGGATTTGCCGACGAGCATACATCTGCCTACTTTTCCACTGCAAACAAAGAAATGGTCATAATTGACTGCCCTGTTTCAACTTTTCAAAAGGTGAAACATACTAACTTGAATGGCTATGAGAAATTCTATGTTCTTATAACCCACACTCATGGCGACCACGTTGGAGGACTTGGCTTATTTGTGCAGTATGCTTTCTTTACTCTCAAAAAGCCTGTAACTATCGTAGCACCATCTAAAGCTGTTGCTGATGATATCTCAACAATTCTGACTATTGAGGGAAATAAACCCTCTTGGTGCAAACTTGTAACAGTATCAGATGTAACAGATAAAGAGTGGTTTGGCGACTGCGTTCTTACAAAGCATTCTCCTCAGCTTGAGAATAAATGCTTTGGCTATCGTCTTAACGTTGATGATACAAATATTGTCTATACTGGAGATACCTCAACACTACAACCGTTTTTACCTTATTTGACAGACGGCTCTGTTCTGTATGTTGATACCTCTGTATATTACGGTATGATTCACTTAAAGCTGGAAGATGCTTTGAATGATTTCATTTCCTTGACAAAGAGAGGCATTAAAGTTTATCTTATGCATTTGGACAATATTTCTGCAGCCGAAAAAATTGTTGCAGATTATCCTAACATTGAAGTCGTAACACTCGGTTAAAGAATAAGCAGACTGTCATAACTGACGGTCTGCCTTAGCTTTTAATCACTTTGCAATTAGTATATATACCTCTCATATACAAACTTTTTTGTTCTTTTGTGGCCATTTTCATTACTTATGCAGGTATTAAAAGTAAATGTCTATATCCTAGAAAATTTACCATTCCATATTTTTTATAGTTTGTATCAACTAGTCTTGATATTTGCTTTAAAATATTGAGGTCATCTTCGTAGTAATTTGTTAAATGGTATTTACATCAGACCAAGCCTTTTTAGATAGAATTGGAGAAAAAGAAACAAAAAAATATTTTAATGAATGTTATAATTTTAGAGGAAGAATTTTAAGCAAGGACTTATAACTTGGAATATGAGTATAAATGAAAATATCGTAAATTAGAGAAAGATATAATAGAATATAATAATAAAAGAATTAAAAGAAAGCTAAAAGGAATGAGTCCTGTACAATACAGAATTCACTCCTTAGAAGTTGCTTAGTGCCTAATCAAAAATGTTCAATTTTTTAGTTCAGTACGATTTTTTCTGATTGATTTTTGTATCAACTCTGTTCTATTAATTCAAATAAAAGTGTCATTGGTGCCTCGAACTGGAATCGAACCAGTGACACAAGGATTTTCAGTCCTTTGCTCTACCAACTGAGCTATCGAGGCTTAAAATAAAAAAATGGCGACCTGGAACGGGCTCGAACCGTCGACCTCTAGCGTGACAGGCTAGCGTTCTAACCAACTGAACTACCAGGCCGTAAAATAAAAAATATTTAGCATCCTAAACATTTTTTATAAGAAAATGGTGGGCGCAATAGGGCTCGAACCTATGACCTCCTGCTTGTAAGGCAGATGCTCTCCCAGCTGAGCTATGCGCCCATTTCCTTCGACTCGTTTAGTATACTAAATTTAATATTAAATGTCAATACATTTTTGTAATTTTTTTTCATTTTTTTCATTTTTTATTTTTAATTTTAAATTTTAAAATTTGGAATCTCTTTTAAATACTGCAAATTTGCAAGAACATAAACTGTATAGTAAAATTAATTATACTATATTATTTATGTTCTTTGCATTATATATTATGAGATTTTAATTGTTACTTTGTTAGTTCTTCTATTGCTCTTTTTAGTTGTGTATCTTGCTCTGCAGGTACATTTGCAGTATTTTGAAATTCTTCAGGTAGATTAACTTCTATTGTTGGTTCAATTCCAACTTTATTAATCTTATTACGTTTTGGTGTATAGTATTCATTTGTAGTAATTTTTAATCCGCTTCCATCAGACAAAGTATATACAGTTTGAATTACACCCTTTCCATATGTCTTTTTTCCAATTAATGTAGCATTTATATCTTCTTTCAATATTCCTGCTAAAATTTCAGAAGCACTTGCTGAATATTCATTAACCAAAACAACAATAGGAATACTTATTTCTTGATCTTTTTTTGCTTTTGTAATTTCTTCTTCTTCATTTTTATCTTTAGTTATTAATAAAATATCATCTTTAGGTACCATTAAGTCGGCTATTTCTAATGCTTCGTTAACAATTCCACCACCATTATACCTTAAATCTATAATTAAAGATTTGATGTTTTTATTTTTTATTTCATTATATTTTTCCTTAAATTCATTAGCACATCCGCCTTCAAAAGACGATATCTTTATATATCCAATACTGTTTTCTAAAACGTCAGAACTTACATGACTAATTTTAATATTTTCTCTTGTTATATTGAATTCCATTTCTTGATTGTTTCTTAAAATTGTTATTTTTACATCTGTTCCTGCTTTTCCTTTCATTTGCTTTACTGCCTCTGAAAGTTGCTCTCCTTTATAACTTACATCATTTACTTTTGTAATAATATCTCCTGTTAACAATCCCGCCTTATTTGCTGGTGAATTTCCAATTGTTCTTAATACAACAATTGCATTTTTTTCTGTATCATTTGTTGTATATATTCCTATGCCAACATACTCGCCTTGCGTATCTTCTGTAAATTCTTGCATCTCTTCTTTAGTTAGATATTCTGTATATGGATCTCCTAATCCAGCAATGTAGCCTTTAATAGCACTATCTATCATTTTTTCTTCGTTAATTTCTCCAATGTATTTTTTTTCAAGTACATTTTTAAAATTCTTCAATGTTGTTTCTAGCGAAGATGTTTCTGTTTTAGAATTTTTTATATAATAATTCTCATTATTATTCATTATTCTAATTACTCCCACAGATGTTAAGATGAATGTAATAAATGCAGTAACTATAATTGTAACTAGTATTTTCCAAGAACTTTCTGACTTCTTCTTTTCCATTTTTCCCTCCTAGAATATTATATTATTATTTCTTTCAATTATTCTTTTCTTTAATTATAAAATAAATGGTGCGTAATAACCTTTGTTACTCACGAACCATTTATTTTATATTTTACTTTCAAAACTAAAAACATATTTTTATAAATAATTTAATGGATTAACAGTAACTCCATTTATACTCACTTCAAAATGTGCATGATTTCCTGTAGAAATTCCAGTAGAACCAACTGTAAGAACTGGTGTGCCTCTTGTGACTTTTTGTCCTTTAGAAACTAAAATTGAAGTACCATGACCATATCTTGTAAATAAACCATTTCCATGACTTATAACTACACAGTTTCCATACCCTCCATAATACTCTGCTAAAATAACCTCTCCGTCATCTGCTGCAACAAATTTAGCTCCTTTTGGTGCTCCTACATCTATACCATTATGTAATTTATATATACCATACACTGGATGAATTCTATATCCATAATATGACGTAATATTAGTATAACCAGGAATTGGCCAAGTTAATTTGCCTGTTCCACTTATTGTTCCTTGTGTTGTAGAACCAGTTGATGTATTGTTTTTATTTGTGTTACTGCTTTGATTTGCTCTTCTTGCTGCTTCAATTCTTTCTAGTTCTGATATACGTTTCATTGTATTATTATATTCTTCAATTTCACTTTGTAATTTTTTCTCTTCTTCATTTAAGCTATTTACTTTTTCTTGTTTCTGATTTTTATTAGCTATTAATGTTTTATTTTTTTCTGTTTTCTCATTTTTTGCCTTTTCAACTTCTTTTTGTTCATTTTCTAATGTTTGCTTTGTTTCCTCAATTTCCTTTTTTGTATTTTCAATTTCATTCAACATATTAGTGTCAGATTCAGCGACCTCAGACATTAAATAATATCTAGAAATAAAATTAGTTATACTAGTTGATGTTAATAAAACTTCTAAATAAGATGTTTGTCCTAATTCGTACATTTCAACCATTCTATCCTTTAAAAGGTTTTCTTTTTCTTCATACTCTTTTTCTTTATCTTTTATTTGTTTACTTTTTTCAGTTATGCTTGTATTTAGATTGTTAATTTTAGTGTTCAATTCTGATATCTCATTTTCAGCCTTTTCAATATTTTCTTGCAATGTTTCTATTTCTTGCAATTCTTTTGATTTTGCATCTTTAACATCTTCTAATTGTTCTCTTGCAGCACTTTGTTTTTTCTGTGCATCCTGATATTCTGAACTAACTGCAAATACATTAATATTAATAAATATAATGCTTATTATTAAAATTATTGATACCACTTTCTTTTTCATATGTATCCCTCTCCTATACTTTTAAATATTTTCTCATAGAAATAATACTTCCTATTGAACCAATTCCAACTCCTAAGATTAAATACATTGTAATAATTACATTAAACATTTGTGAAAATGTTAGTAATTTAATTTGAATTTCGGTTTCTCCCATTCCTAATGCTAATTTATTATATAATAAATTATATAATAATCCAATTAGTAATACTGCAATAAAAGCTGCAATAACACCAATTATAATACCTTCAACTATAAAAGGCCATCTTATAAAACTATTTGTTGCTCCAACATATTTCATAATAGATATTTCTCTTCTTCTGGCATAAACCGTAAGTTTAATTGTATATACAATAATAAATGTTGATATTGCTATGAAAATCACTATTACTCCTACTGTTATTACTTTTAACCACCATGAAATTTTAATCAAAACGTCAATAAGTTTACTTTTCATTTGAACACTACTTACATTTGCAAGCCCACTAATTTGTGATTCTACATTTTTACTTTCTTTTAAATCTGTCAGTCTAACTACATATGAAGCTCTAAATGGATTTGCACTTCTCCAACCTTCAACTATTTTAGTATTACTTCCCTCTCCTTTTAGTGTTTCAATGTTTGTTTCCAATGCCTCTTCTTTAGAAACAAAATCAATAGAACTGACAGCATTAATTTTCCTTATTTGCTCTCCTAATTCTTCTATTTGACTTTCTGTAGCTTCCTTTTCAATAAAAACTTGCATTGGTTGTTGAACTTCTAACTGATTCATAATATTGTTAATATTCTCGCTTAATATAATGCATACACCAAATACAAACATGGTTAAACACATTATAACTAAAGATGCACTAGTAGATTTTTTATTTTTTAATACATTCTGAAAGCCTTCACTAATAAAATAACTTATTATATTATACTTCACTATTATAACCACCTTTTTTATCGTCTCTTATAATGTTTCCTTTTTCAATTTGAATTACTCTTTTTTTCATTTGGTCTACTATTTCTTTGGCATGTGTTGCAACAACAACTGTAGTTCCTCTTAAATTAATGTCATTTAAAAGAGTCATTATATCCCATGCTGTATCTGGATCAAGATTTCCAGTAGGCTCGTCTGCAATTAACATTGATGGATTATTAACGAGTGCTCTTGCTAGTGCTACTCTTTGTTGCTCCCCTCCTGATAATTCATTTGGGTAAACTTTTGCCTTGTTACTTAATCCTACCAAAGACAATACCATTGGTACTTGTCTTCTAATATGTCTTGGTGTTGCTTTAACTATATACATTGCAAAAGCAACATTTTCATATACGGTTTTATCTGGTAATAATCTAAAGTCTTGAAATACAACCCCCATACTTCTTCTTAGATATGGCACTCTTTTAGGTTTTAAAAAAGTAGTATCTTTTCCATTTATGATAATATGACCTGATGTAGGCTCTTCTTCTTTTAAAATTAATTTTATTAAAGTTGATTTTCCAGATCCTGAACTTCCAACTAAAAAAGCAAATTCTCCCTTTTCTATTTTAAAGTTTGCATTATGTACTGCTTCTGTTCCTGTTCCATAAGTTTTATTTACATTTCTAAATTCTATCATTTTTTTGCTCCTTATATATAAAAAGACATTTTTTACTCTTCTTTATCATATCAATAAATATTATTATTTGCAATAGTAAAAAAACAAAAAAATAGTATAATTTTTACCTAAAACTGGCTTTTACACTACTTTTCTTTTATTTTCTTATTTTTTAAATTTCACAAAAAATTCACATTTCTTACTTTATTTATTATCGAGTTTGTATCTATTTCAAAATATGTCATTAAACTTTCTGCCTTTCCAGACTTTCCAAATGAATCTTTAATCCCCATTCTTTCAACTTTTACTGGATAATTTTCAGATAATACTTCACAAACACTACTTCCAAGACCTCCAATTATATTATGGTCTTCAATTGTAATTATTCTTTTTGTTTCTTTTGCACATTTTATAACTGCTTGTGTATCTATTGGTTTTATTGTATGAATGTCTAAGACTCTAATATTAATTCCTTCCTTTTCTAATTCTATTTTTGCTTTTATAGCCTCGCTTGTTGTTACTCCCGTAGAGATAATAGTTGCATCTTTTCCATTACCAATTTGAATCGCTTTTCCGATTTCAAATTTTTCATTTTCATCATAAATGATTGGTGTATCCATCCTGCATAAACGTAAATAAACAGGGCCATTTATTCTAGAAATTTCTTTAACAGCCCATCTAGTCTGGGTATCATCACATGTAGACATAACAGTCATATTTGGAATTGTTCTCATTAAACTAATATCTTCTATCATTTGATGTGTTGCGCCATCTTCTCCTACAGTTATACCACTATGTGTTGCACATATTTTTACATTCAATTTCGGGTAACAAATACTATTTCTAATTTGATCATATCCTCTACCTGCTGCAAAAACTGCAAATGTACTAACATACGGTATTTTTCCACAAGTAGCCATTCCAGCAGCAGTTCCTAGCATATCCTGTTCTGCAATTCCCATATCAAAAAAACGTTCTGGAAATTCCTTAGCAAATATATTAGTTTTCGTTGCAGTAGAAAGATCTGCATCTAATACTACTATATTTTTATTTTCCATTCCAAGCTCTTTTAAAGCCTCTCCATAGCTTTTACGCGTGGCTATTTTCTTTAGCTTTTCCATAGTTTTCCTCCTAATAATGATTTTACTTCAAATATTTTTATAAATATTTGCTTTTAATTCTTCTATTGCCTGCTTATATTCTTCTTCATTCGGTGCTTTTCCGTGCCATCCGTGCTTCATTTTCCATAAAAGAAACGCCTTTTCCTTTTATCGTATTTGCAACAATCATTGTAGGTTTTCCTTTTATTTGTTTTGCTTTTTCAAATGCTTCTATTATTTGAGCTATATTGTTTCCATCAATTGAAATAGTTTCAAATCCAAAACTTTCAAATTTTTCTGAAATTTTATTTAGCCCTTTTACATCTTCTATATTTCCATCAATTTGTAAATGATTATAGTCTACAATAGCACATAAATTATCAAGTTTATATTTATTAGCACACATTGCTGCTTCCCATATTTGACCTTCTTCTATCTCTCCATCTCCTAATAAACAATACACTCTATAGTCTAAATTATCAATTTTTGACACTAATGCAATACCGTTTGCTATAGATAATCCTTGTCCCAAAGAACCTGTAGACATATCAACTCCCGGAACTTTATTCATATCTGGATGTCCCTGCATATTGCTGTTTATGTTTCTAAATGTGTATAGCTCTTTTTCTGAAAAAAATCCTTTTTTAGCAAGTGTACTATACAATGCAGGTGAACAATGTCCTTTTGATAAAATAAATCTATCTCTTAATTTGTCTTTTGGATTTTCTAAGCTAATATTCATTTGATTAAAAAATAATACTGTTAATATATCTGTGCATGATAATGAGCCTCCTGGATGTCCAGACTGAGCTCTATAAACAGTTTCTATAATATCTATTCGAATCTCATTTGCAATTTTCTCTAATTCTTTTACATTTGTAATTTTCATATTCTTAAGCCTCCCATTTTGAATTTATCAATCTAATTGTTATTGTTATGATTATTTTTTATAAATTCAAGGATCTGATTTGCTAAAATTTTCTCTTTTCCTTTATAATTATGTGTTGCTCCATCTATAAATCCAATATCTTTATTATTATTTTTTATCTTGTTTCTCATTGCATTAGATAATTCATCTGCCTTTTGTAAAATTAATTCATTATTATTTCCCCATCTCATAAATAATGGTACATTTATTTCATTTAATTCTTTAAATTCATAATTATCCTCACTATATCTTGCAAAATTGATTGGTTCATT
The DNA here is from genome assembly GCA_900553225.1 of uncultured Clostridium sp. Classification (GTDB taxonomy): domain Bacteria; phylum Bacillota; class Clostridia; order TANB77; family CAG-508; genus CAG-492. The sequence continues at coordinate 39,919 of USCV01000003.1, forward strand.
ATGTTTTACGTATTTTAAAAATGTGTTTGGGCACATCGGGATAACATTATCAGAAACAGCTACTAATCTTTGTCCTCTGCCTTCTTTTTGCTCTTTTTCCATGTATGAAGTCAAACTTTCAATATTACCTGCAAAAAGAAATTTTATTGCACATGGTATATCTACCATCGAAAGTAATATAATAGATTCAATTTTATCCAATATTTCATTATCATTTTGTTGCTTCATTCTATTATATGAATATACTATTTTGGTACATCCCAAACTATGACCTTGAAGATGAATCTTTTTATACTTTTCTGTAAGCATTGAATTAATAGCCGCTTTTATGTCGTAGTATGAATCTTCTATATTCTCTAAGCTTGTACCACATTGAATTTTAAAACTCTTATCATCACATCTTTTATTAGTTAAATTTACTAGATCATGTCCTCTATTATTAAAGGTAAAATATGCTATGCCATTATCTGTTAATTCACCTGCTATAATATCCTCTCTTTTTTTTAGACAATTACTTTGCATTCCATGTACAGCAATTACAATTTCACATGTTTCTTTTTCAGGTTCATGAAGCAGTCCACATAGTTCTATTTTATCTTCAGTTTCAAAATATATTTTTCTTAATTTCATTTTCTCCTCCTCTTGAATAATCTATATCACTTTATAATCAAATAATCTTGTTTAGTATATATCATACTTTTTTATTTATTACAACCAAAAGAAAAAAGTTAGAATAAAAAATATAATTTTAAATTCTAACTTTTAATATTATTCCAAATTAATATATTTCTATACTAACTCTAATATAACAACCTCTGCTGCATCTCCTCTTCTTGGTCCAGCTTTAATAATACGTGTGTATCCTCCAACTCTACCTTCATACTTAGGAGCTATTTCATCAAATAATTTTGCAGTTAAGTCAATTTTTGTTCCTTCAGAATCTGTTACTTTGTTTATCATTCTCATCATTTTTCTTCTTGCATTTAATCTTGAAGGCATATCTTTTTTTCTTTTTTCAGTAGTTTCTTCTTTAACTACTTTTAAATATTCTTTACCATTCTTACTTTTTGCAGTCTCTGTAACTTTATTACCTTTGCTATCTAATTTAGCTTTATATACTTTAGCATCAACCATTTCGAAATTATCTTTTTCTTTTACTGCTAATGCAATAATACTATCAGCCATTGCTTTTACTTCTTTTGCTCTAGCTTCTGTTGTTTCAATTTTCTCATGTAAAATTAGGTCTGTTAGTTGAGTTTTAAGCATTGCAAGTCTAATGTCTGTAGTTCTTCCTAATTTTCTATTTATTGCCACTTTATTTTCCCTCCTTGTAATCAAATATATGAAAAATATTTAAATTATTCTTCTTCTTTAACAAAATCTAATCCTAATGAATGTAATTTATTAGTTACTTCATCTAAAGATTTTTTTCCTAAATTTCTAACCTTCATCATATCAGCTTCTGATTTATTTGTTAAATCTTCAACTGTAGAAATTCCAGCTCTTTTTAGACAATTAAATGATCTTACAGATAATTCAAGATCTTCAATTGACATTTCCAATACTTTTTCTTTCTTAGACTCTTCTTTTTCAATCATAACTTGTGTATTTTTTGTAGTTTCTGATAAATCAATAAATAACTCTAAATGTCCTGTCATAACCTTAGCAGCTAAACTTAAAGCTTCATATGGTTTTAAACTTCCATCTGTCCAAACTTCAATAGTTAACTTATCATAATCTACTCTTTGTCCTACTCTTGTATTTTCAACAGAATAGTTTACTTTCTTAACTGGTGTATAGATAGAATCTATTGGAAGTACTCCTAAAGGCTGATCAGGTTTTTTATTTTTTTCAGCAGTATTGTATCCTCTTCCCATATCTGCTGTTAATTCCATTACTAAAGATCCGCCTTCTGAAACTGTAGCAATATGTAAATCTGGATTTAAGACTTCTACAGTACCATCTGTAACAATATCTTTTGCAGTAACTTCTCCTTCGCCTTTAAAATTTACTCTTAAAACTTTTTCTTCATTTTTGTCTAATTTTAATCTAACACTTTTTAAATTGAGAATTATTTCTGGAACATCTTCTACTACATTTGGAATAGTTGAAAACTCATGCATTACACCATCAATTTTTACACTTGTAATTGCGCTTCCAGGTAATGAAGAAAGTAATATTCTCCTTAGTGAATTTCCTATTGTAACACCATATCCTCTTTCTAATGGTTCACATACAAATTTAGCATAATTGCTATCATTGTCAATCTCTAAGCATTTAATATTTGGCTTTTCAAATTCTATCATTTTAACCTCCTAATAATTTAAATGAGGATTTTTCCCCTTTTTATATTTAAAAACTATTATTTAGAGTAAAGCTCTACTATTAAATGTTCTTCAACTGGTAGATCAACGTCTTCTCTAGATGCTAGAGTTATAACTTTACCACTTAATTTTTCTGCATCTTTTTCTAACCATGCTGGAACTGGTCTTGAAGCATTTTCTTCAACGCTTAATTTTATTGTTCCATTATCTTTTCTTATTTCTCTAACTGATATTACGTCTCCTGCTTTAACTAAATAAGATGGTATATCAACCTTTTGTCCATTTACTTCAAAAGCACCATGTGTTACTTGCATTCTTGCTTGTGCTCTTGAACTTGCAAATCCTAATCTATATACTACATTATCTAATCTGCTTTCTAATATTTGAAGTAAAACTTCACCAGTTTTTCCTCTTGTTCTAGAAGCTAAATCAAAATATCTTCTAAATTGTTTTTCACTTACACCATAAAATGCTTTTGTTTTTTGTTTTTCTCTTAACTGAGTTCCATATTCTGAAAGTTTTTTCTTTTTTTGTCCGTTTTGTCCTGGAGCATAATTTCTTCTTGAGATACTGCATTTGTCAGAATAACATCTTGTACCTTTCAAGAACAATTTTTGACCTTCTCTACGGCAAATACGACATTGTTCATCTTTATATCTTGCCATTTTTCTATTTCACCTTCCTTATTATTTCCTTTTATATTATACACGACGTCTCTTAGGTGGTCTACAACCATTGTGTGGGATTGGAGTAACATCTTTAATGCTACTAATCTCTAATCCTGCTGCTTGTAATGACCTAATTGCTGCTTCACGTCCTGAACCTGGTCCTTTAACAAATACTTCTACTGATTTTAAACCATGTTCCATAGCTGCTTTTGCAGCTGTTTCAGCTACTTCTCCTGCAGCAAATGGAGTACTTTTTCTTGAACCTTTGAATCCAAGTTCTCCTGCACTTGCCCAAGATATGCTATTTCCTTGAACATCTGTAATAGTAACTATTGTATTATTAAAACTAGAATGAATATGAGCCATACCTTTTTCGATATTTTTTCTGTCTCTTCTTCTAGTTGTTGTTCTTTTTGTTACATTCTTAGCCATTTTAAGTTTTACCTCCTATTTTTTACTTTTACTTACTAATTTTCTAGGTCCTTTTCTTGTACGAGCATTTGTTTTTGTTCTTTGACCTCTTACTGGTAGACCTCTTCTATGTCTTAATCCTCTATAACAACCAATTTCTGTAAGTCTTTTGATGTTTAATGCTACTTCTCTTCTTAAGTCACCTTCAACTTTATGTCCTTCCATAGCTTTTCTTATTGATTGTACTTGATCATCTGTTAAATCTTTTACTCTAATGTCTGGATTTACACCAGCGTCTTTTAATATTTTCTTTGAACTTGATAATCCTATACCATAAATATAAGTTAGTCCAACTTCAACTCTTTTTTCTCTAGGTAAATCTACTCCTGCAATACGAGCCATATTTTTTTGCACCTCCAAAGTTTTTATTATTTTGTTTTTGTTTTATTTATAGTTGTATTTTTGTCTTAATAATATGATTAAAGGTGAAATGCACCAAAAATAAATCGGATTTTTTATTCCTGGTCTTTAAACATTTTTCAAGACATATATATAAACACAAATCTTAAATATAAATCAATAGATTTACAGCCGCTTTTCTAGACTTGTGTTAATACCAAAAAAATTCAATTACCCTTGTCTTTGTTTATGTTTTGGGTTTTCGCAAATTACTCTAATTACACCTTTTCTTTTTATTACTTTGCATTTTTCACATATTGGTTTTACTGATGGTCTTACTTTCATTATTTACACCTCCTGTAACCTCTCTCTTACATTTATTTTGCTTTTTATTTTGCTCTCCAAGTAATTCTGCCTCTATTTAAATCATAAGGAGAAAGTTCTACTTTTACCTTATCTCCAGGAAGAATTTTTATATAATTCATTCTAAGTTTTCCTGAAATGTGAGCTAAAATTTCATGTCCATTTTCAAGTTGTACTTTAAAATTTGTATTTGGTAATGTTTCAACAACAACACCTTCTACTTCAATAACATCCTCTTTTGACATCTTTACCTCCAAATTACTTGCTATTTTCAACATTTTTATTTTTATTTAAAACAATAGCTTTTATAGTATACACCATTTTTACAATAATGTCAATATTTCTGGTTCGTTTTCTGTAATTAATATTGTGTTTTCATAATGTGCAGCTAGACTTGCATCTTCTGTTACAATTGTCCATCCATCTTCAAGTTCTAAAATGTCTGGTTTACCTGCAATAACCATAGGTTCAATTGCAAGTGTCATTCCAGGTTCTAGTCTAATACCTCTTCCTGCTTTTCCATAGTTTGGTATTCCTGGATCTTCATGCATTTCTCTTCCAATTCCATGCCCTTGAAATTCTCTTACAACTGAAAATCCGTTTTTATGAACAAATTCACCAATTGCGTGTGAAATATCTCCAATACGATTTCCCTTTTTAGCATATTTAATTCCTTCGAAAAAAGCCTGTTTTGTAATATCGACTAATTCATTAGCTTCTTTGCTACCTTTACCAACAATATGTGTTCTTGCGGCATCACCGTTAAATCCATTTTTGTAAACTACTAGATCAATACTAACAACATCTCCATCTTTGATAATTGTATGTTTTGATGGAATTCCGTGAATCACTTCATCATTAATAGAAATACATAATGTAGATGGAAACGCTCCAACTCCTCTAACACCACTTGGATAACCCTTTTGAGCTGGAATTCCGCCTAGACTTCTTATTGTTTCCTCTGCGACTTGATCAAGGTAAGCTGTTGTAACACCTGGTTTAATAATTTCCTCTATTTTTTTATGAACAAGTGCAGTTACCCTGCAAGCTTCTTTCATATGTTCTATTTCTTTTTTTGATTTTATTGTTACCATTTAAAAAACTTCCTTTTCCTTTTTCAAATATGTTTCCACACTTGAAACACTATCTTCTAAAACTGTTTCAGAATAAATATCTGGATATACAGTATATAATAATCCATTTTCTTGATAATATTTTAATAAATCTTTTGATGTTTCATGATATACTTTTAATCTTTGTTTTACTGTTTCTTCATTATCGTCTTTTCTTTTTATTAATGATCCACCACATATATCACATATATTTTTTACTTTAGGTGGTTTGAATTCTGTATTATAAATTGCTCCACATTCTTTATTTGAACACATAACACGATTTACAATTCTTTTTATAATATTTTCATCTGAAATGTTTAACTCTACTGCCATAGTAATTTCTTTTCCATTGTCTTTTAAAAATTGTTCTAAAGCTTTGGCTTGATTTACTGTTCTTGGAAATCCATCTAATACTACACCATTCTCTGCATCATTTTTCATTAATCTATTTTCTACTGTTTCAATAACCAATTCATCTGGAACTAATAAACCTTTTGAAATATATGATTCAATTCTTTTTCCGAATTCAGTTTGATTTTTTATTTCCTCTCTAAACATATCTCCTGTTGCAATATGAGCTAAATTAAAATCTTTTGCTATTTTACCTCCTACTGTTCCTTTACCAGTCCCTGGTCCTCCTAGCATTATAATATACATTTTCTATTCCTCCTTAAACTATTACCATTTGATGACAGTTAATTTCTTATTATTAAAAAATTATCAAAAAAATGGATTTGAGGCATGGCTCCTCCATGTTACTTTCCAATGCCTTACCCCAAATCATTTTATTTTCTATTTTACTATCTTATTCCAAAAATCCTTTATAATGTCTCATTACAAGTTGTGATTCTAGACTTTGAATTGTTTCTATTGCAACACCTACTACGATTAATATAGATGTACCTCCAAATGCAAGGTTTAAATCCGTAAAACGTATAAGCATAGGTAAAATTGCAATAATTGCTAAGTATATTCCTCCAAACCATGTAAGTCTAGATAATATTTTTGTTATATATTCTGTTGTTGGCTTACCTGCTCTTATTCCAGGTATAAATCCACCATTTTTCTTTATATTGCTCGATACTTCTGCTGGATTAAATGTTGCATAAGTATAGAAAAATGTAAATCCTACAATAAGTAATAAATATATAATAGCATTAGCAATTGAGTATCCAATTGCTACATTTGATGTAGATGTGGCAATTGAAAAATTATAAATTGTAGCCCAAAATCCAGTTTGACTTGCAATATCTGGAATGAACATCTGAATTATCATTGCAGGAAATGTCATAAATGATGAAGCAAATATAATTGGCATAACTCCTGCCATTGCTAATTTTAATGGTATATGTGTGCTTTGTGCTCCAACCATTTTTCTTCCAACAACTTTTTTAGAATACTGTACTGGTATTCTTCTTTCTGCTTGTTGTACAAATACAACTGCAGTAACTAGTACTATTGCACCAATAATAATTCCAAGTGCAGTTAACAATCCTGTTGTACTAAAGACTCCTGCTTGGAATAATAAAGCCCAAATTTGTGGTATCACAGTTGGAAGTCCTGCTATAATACCAACAAATATAATAATTGATATTCCATTACCAATTCCCTTGTTAGTTATTTGCTCTCCAAGCCACATTAAAAGTGCTGTTCCAGCCATTAGTGATAAAACAACTGTAAATCCTGTTAAATTTCCTGTGTTAATAAATATACCTGAATTTCTATATGATAGATATATTCCAAGACCTTCAACTAAAGCTAAAAATAATGTAAGAATTTTTGTATAACGATTTACTTTTGCTCTACCCTCTTCTCCACCTTCTTTTACAAGTCTTTCTAAAGAAGGAATTACCATTGCTAATAATTGAATTACAATGGAAGCTGTAATATATGGGCTAATTGACATTGCAAAGATAGAGAATCTCGAAAACGCTCCTCCTGATATCATATCAATTAATCCGACTCATTCCATTTGCTGATTGTTTCATATATTCTGATAATGTAAAAGTATCAACAGTTGGAACTGTAATAAAACATCCTAATCTAAATATAACTATTAATAATAATGTATATAGTAATTTCTTTCTAACCTCCGGAGTTTTTAAAGCATTCTTTATGGTGTTAAACAACTAAATCACCTCTGTCTTTCCTCCTAAAGCTTCTATTTTCTCTTTTGCAGCTTTAGTAAATCTTTTAGCTTTAACAGCTACTTTTTTATCTAATGTACCAGTAGCTAAAACTACGATACCATCGTTAATTTTACTAATAATTCCATCAGCCATTAAACTTTCAGCAGTTACTTCTTCTGTTGTTGCTTTATTTAGCATAGTTAAAGTTACTTCTGTATAGTTTTTAGCATGAATATTTGTAAATCCTCTTTTTGGTAATCTTCTATATAATGGTGTTTGACCACCTTCGAAGCCTCTTCTAACTCCACCGCCTGATCTAGCTTTTTGACCTTTATGACCTCTTCCTGAAGTTTTTCCAAGACCTGAACCTACTCCACGTCCTACTCTTGTTCTTGTTTTTGAGTTTGTTGCTGGTTTTAATTCATCTATTTTCATTGCGTAGTTACACCTCCTTATAAAACAGTTTTCATTTTTTTACAGCTTAAGTATATTATATAAATTAAATTTATGCAATAAAAATTTAAATAATATCTTCTACTTTTTTACCTCTTTTTTTAGCAACTTGTTCTATTGTTTGCATTGATTGTAATCCCTTTAATGTAGCGTAAACTACGTTTCTTGGGTTGTTTGTTCCAATAACCTTTGTTCTAATGTCTTTATATCCTGCAAGTTCAAGTACTGGTCTAACACTTCCTCCTGCTATAACTCCTGTACCTTCTGCAGCTGGTTTTAGCATAACACTTGCACTACCAAACTTTCCAAAATATTCATGTGGTATTGTTGTTCCTACAACTGGAACTTCAACTAAATTCTTTTTAGCATCTTCAATTGCTTTTTTTATTGCGTCTGGTACTTCTGAAGCTTTACCATTTCCAACTCCAACATGACCGTTTTCATCACCAACAACAACAACTGCACTAAATCTAAAAGTTCTACCACCTTTAACAACTTTAGCAACACGATTAATTGCTACAACTTTTTCTTTTAATTCTGATGTATTTTCTTGTTGCACTCTTTTTCCCTCCTTTAACATTTATGGATTTTCCCATTTTATATTTTTTAAAATTTTAATCCTGCTTCTCTTGCAGCTTCTGCTAGAGCTTTTACAACACCGTGATATTGATATCCACTTCTATCAAAAACAACAGTATTTATATTTTTTGCAATTGCTCTTTTTGCAATTAAAGTTCCAACTTCATTTGCAGCTTCTTTATTTGAATGTTTTACTTTTACTTCTTTGTCAAGAGTAGAAGCGCTAACTAATGTAGTTCCAGCAACATCATCTATTATTTGTACAAATAAGTTATTGTTACTTCTATATACACATAGTCTTGGACATTCATTTGTTCCGCTTATTTTTCTACGTACTCTTAAATGTCTTCTTTCTCTTTCCATTTTTCTATCTGTTTTAGTAATCACTCTATTTTCACCTCTTTTTCACATCATTTTATTTCTTTCCAGCTTTACCTTCTTTACGTCTAATATGCTCTTCAGCATATTTAATACCTTTTCCTCTATATACTTCTGGTGGTCTTTTTGTTCTAATAACAGCAGCTGTTTGACCAACTAATTCTTTATCTATACCTCTTACAATAATTTGGTTTGGATTTGGAACATCAAAAGTAATTCCAGCTGGTGCTTGCATTTCAACTGGGTGAGAATATCCTAAGTTCATTACTAAATCATTTCCCTTTTTTTGTGCTCTATATCCAACACCATTTATTTCTAATTCTCTTTTATATTCATGAAGAACACCATTTATCATGTTGTTGATTAATGTTCTTGTTAAACCATGTAAGCTTCTATTTTGTGGTTCATCATTAGGTCTTTCAACCTTGATTATATTATTATCTATAGAAACTTTTATATTGCTATTAATGTCTCTTTCTAAGCTTCCTTTAGGTCCTTTTACAGTAATATGTTGTCCATCAAGTTTAACTTCAACGCCTTCTGGTACTGTAATAGGTTTGTTTCCTATTCTTGACATTGTTTTCCCTCCTTCTTTTTAATGTTTGTACGACTTATTTTAATCGCTATTTAAATTACCATACGTATGCTAATACTTCTCCACCTAGTCCTTCATTTCTAGCTTCTTTGTCAGTTTTTATACCTTTAGAAGTTGAAATTAAAGCAATTCCTAAGCCATTTAATACTTTTGGTAATTCGTCTTTTGATGCATATACTCTTAATCCTGGTTTACTAATTCTCTTTAAACCGTCAATTATTCTTGCACCTTTTTCATCATATTTTAAAGTGATTCTAATAATTCCTTGAGCATTATTTTCACTTTCTATTTCTTCTACAGCTTTTATATATCCTTCTTTTAATAAGATATTTGCAATTGATTTCTTCATATTAGATGAAGGAATGTCAACTGTTTTATGCTTTGAACTATTTGCATTTCTTATTCTTGTTAGCATATCTGCTATTGGATCAGTTGTAACCAATTTTCCTACCTCCTTTTTTACTATTTGTATGTATTTTCTTAAAATTAATTATCAAAGCTAAAGTGTACTACCAGCTGGCTTTTTTAACACCTGGTATTTCTCCTTTATGAGCTAATTCTCTAAAACATACACGGCATATTCCAAATTTTCTTATGTAAGCATGTGGTCTACCACATATTTTACATCTATTATATTCTCTTGTCTTGAATTTTTGTTCTCTTTGTTGTTTTACTTTTAATGATTTTTTAGCCATCCTTTATACTTCTCCTCCTTTTCGACTAAAGTCTCTGGGACCAATTATTATTGACCATTCTTCACTATGGTATTTATATTTTAATTTTGAGAAGAGTCCCTTTTATTTTTTACCACTAGTGAATTAATTATTGTTTAAAAGGCATTCCTAGAAGAGTTAATAATTCTCTTGCCTCTTCATCTGTATTTGCTGTTGTAACAAATATAATGTCCATTCCTCTAACTTTATCAATTTTATCATATTCAATTTCAGGGAATATTAATTGTTCTTTTATACCCATTGAATAATTTCCTCTACCATCAAAAGAACTTGTAGATACTCCTCTAAAATCTCTAACTCTTGGAAGCGCAACATTAAATAATTTGTATGCAAAATCATACATTTTACCTTTTCTTAATGTTACTTTACATCCAATATTTACGCCTGCTCTTAATTTGAAAGCAGCAATAGCTTTCTTTGATTTTGTAATAATTGGTTTTTGACCTGTTATTATACTTAAATCATTAACTGCATTTTCTAATGATTTAGGATTTTCCTTTGTATCACCTAAACCTATATTAATTACTATTTTCTCTAGTTTTGGAACTTGCATAACTGATTTATAATTAAATTTTTTCATCATTGCTGGTATAATTTCTTGTTCATATTGTTCTCTTAATTTTTCCATAAGTCTTTAATAGACCTCCTTTCTTATTTTATTTTTGCACCACATTTTTTGCATACACGTACTTTTTCATCTTTTTCAACTTCAAAACCTATTCTTGTTGCTTTACCACATTTAGGGCATACAACATTTGCTTTGCTTGAATGTATTGAACATTCTACTGGAATAATTCCGCCTTCTTCTCCTTGTTTTCTAGGTTTTACGTGTTTTTTTCTAATATTAACACCTTTTACAACTATTTTATTAGTTTTTGGTATTACTTCTAAAACTTCTCCAGTTTTTCCTTTATCATTTCCTGATAAAATTTGAACTTTATCACCTTTTTTTATTTTTAGCATTATTTTCACCTCTTCTTTTCGGTAATTTTATTTGTTATTATAGAACTTCTGGGGCTAAAGATAATATTTTCATATATTCTTTATCTCTTAATTCTCTTGCAACAGGTCCAAATATACGAGTTCCTTTTGGATTTCCGTCTTCTTTTATAATAACTGCTGCATTTTCATCAAATCTTATATATGATCCGTCTGCTCTTCTTGTTGGTTTTTTTGTTCTTACTATAACTGCTTTTACAACATCACCTTTTTTTACAACGCCACCTGGTGTCGCTGTTTTAACAGAAGCAACTATAACATCACCAATTCTAGCATATTTTCTATAAGATCCACCTAGACATCTGATACACATAATTTCTTTTGCACCAGTATTGTCTGCTACTTTTAGTATTGATTGTTGCTGTACCATTATCGATAGTACCTCCTTTTTTTATTTTTATTTTATTACTGCCTTTTCAACGATTTCAACTACTCTCCATCTTTTATCTTTTGATAAAGGTCTTGTTTCCATAACTTTTACTTTATCTCCAGCTTGGCATTCGTTTTTTTCGTCATGAGCTTTTAATTTATAAGTTCTTTTTTGAACTTTTCCATAAGTCTTATTTTTTTCACTTGTTTCAACTGCGACAACAACTGTTTTATCCATTTTGTCAGAAACAACTGTACCAATCATTACTTTACGAAGATTTCTTTCTTCCATCTCTGATTAATCTCCTTTCTTTCATTTTAAATCTTAAGACCTTTAAATGAAATTAGTTTTCTGCTTTTATTTCTCTTTGTCTTAATTCTGTTTTTACTCTTGCAATGTCTTTTCTCACTTCTCTGATTTTCATAGGATTATCTAAACCATTTGCTTTTTTTGTAAATCTTAATTTAAATAGCTCTGATTTTAATTCTCCTAATTCCTTTTCTAAGTCTGGTGAAGACATTTCTCTTATTTTATTTATCTTCATCACTATCACCACCTATTTCAGTTTCCTTTTTAACAAATTTACACTTAACAGATAGTTTATTTGCAGCAAGTCTTAGGGCTTCTCTTGCTGTTTCTTCAGGAACTCCTGCTATTTCAAACATTACTCTACCTGGTTTTACAGCTGCTACCCAGTATTCTACGGCACCTTTACCTTTACCCATACGAGTTTCAGCTGGTTTCTTTGTTATTGGTTTATCTGGAAAAATTTTAATCCAAACTTTTCCACCTCTTTTTATATAACGAGTCATTGCAACACGGGCTGCTTCAATTTGATTAGAAGTTATGAAACCAAGATCTAATGATTGAATACCATATTCACCATCTGTAACTTTGTTTCCTCTTGTTGCTTTTCCTCTAATTCTACCTTTTTGCATTTTTCTATATTTTGTTCTTTTTGGCATTAATGGCATTATTTGTCTCCTCCTTCCATTTTTGCTTTTTTAGCTGGAAGAACTTCACCTTTATAAATCCAAACTTTAACACCGATTTTTCCATATGTTGTATCTGCTTCTGCAAATCCATAATCAATATCTGCTCTTAAAGTTTGAAGTGGTATTGTACCTTCTTTATAGAATTCAGTTCTAGCCATATCTGCTCCACCTAATCTACCAGATACAGAAGTTTTAATTCCTAAAGCACCTGCTTTCATAGATTTTTGCATACATTGTTTCATTGCTCTTCTGAATGAAATTCTTCTTTCTAGTTGTCCTGCGATATTTTCTGCAACTAATTGTGCATCTGTATCAACATTTTTAACCTCAACAATATTTAAATTTACTTCTTTATTAATCATTTTTTGTAATTGTGCTTTTAATTCTTCTGCAAGATTTCCACCTTTTCCTATTACTAGACCTGGTTTTGCAGTAAACACATTTACCTTTACAAATTTAGGTGTTCTTTCAATTTCAATTTTTGAAATTCCACTAACATATAATTTCTTTTTTACATATTTACGAATCTTATTATCTTCTACAAGATAATCTCCGAAATTTTTAGAGTCTGCATACCATCTTGAACTCCAATCTTTAATAACGCCTACTCTTAATCCATGTGGATCCATTTTTTGTCCCATTTTAAATAAATCCTCCTTTCTTTTACACTCTTTCTTTTAATACTATTGTTATATGACTTGTTCTTTTTCTTATTCTAACTGCTGAACCTTTTGCAGCTGGTCTAATTCTCTTTAATGTTGGACCTTGGTTTGCATAGATTTCAGCAACATATAATTTTTCATGAGCCATATTATGATTATTTTCTGCATTTGCTATAGCTGATTTTAATAATTTTTCAACAATTTCAGATGCAGCTTTTGGTGTGAATTTAACTATAGCTAGAGCTTCATCAACACTTTTTCCTCTTAATAAATCTGCTACGATTTTAACTTTTCTAGCTGAAATTCTAGCATATTTAAGAGTAGCAATAGCTTCTGGCATTATAACTTCTTCCACTTTATTTCCCTCCTTGTATAATCGATTAACTTTTAGCATTATGTTTTATGCTTTTTAGTCCGTTATCTCTTATTTTTTAGTTGTTTTTTCTCCAGCATGACCTTTAAATGTTCTTGTTGGAGCAAATTCGCCTAATTTGTGTCCTATCATTTCTTCTGATATATATACTGGCACATGTTTTCTACCATCATGAACAGCTATTGTGTGTCCAACCATTTGTGGGTATATAGTAGAAGCTCTTGACCATGTTTTTAATACTTCTTTTTTACCAGTTTCATTCATAGCTTCGATTCTTTTCATAAGTTCAGGAGCTACATATGGAACTTTTTTACTAGATCTTGACATAAGTATTTATTTCCTCCTTTACTTTCTTCTCTTAACAATAAATTTATCAGATTGTTTATTTTTCTTTCTTGTTTTATATCCAAGAGCTGGTTTACCCCAAGGTGTCATTGGTCCTGCGTGTCCTACTGGTGCTCTACCTTCACCACCACCATGTGGGTGATCTACTGGGTTCATTACAGATCCTCTAACTTCTGGACGTTTACCCATATGTCTGCTTCTACCAGCTTTACCAATTTTAACATTTTCATGGTCTGTATTTCCTATAGTACCTATAGTTGCTCTACATACAGCCATTATTAATCTCATTTCTCCTGATGGAAGTCTAACGTGAGCATATTTTCCTTCTTTTGCCATTAATTGTGCTTCTTGTCCTGCTGCTCTTACAAGTTTTCCACCTTGTCCTGGATTAAGCTCTATATTATGAATCATTGTACCAACTGGAATATTTTCAATTTTCATACAGTTACCTGGTTTAATATCTGCTTTTTCACCTGATATTACTTTGTCACCATCTGTTAATCCAAGTGGTGCTAAAATATAGGCTTTTTCACCATCTTTGTATTCAATTAATGCAATATTGGCACTTCTGTTTGGATCATATTCAATTCCAAGTACAGTAGCTTCCATATCGTCTTTTTTTCTTTTGAAATCAATAATTCTATATTTTTGTCTGTTTCCTCCACCTTGATGACGTACAGTTATTCTACCATATGAGTTTCTTCCTGAATTTTTCTTCTTTGTTGCAAGTAAAGATTTTTCAGGAGTCTTTTTTGTAATTTCATCAAATGTAGAAACTGTCATATTTCTAAGTGATGGAGTTGTTGGGTTAAAATGTTTCATTCCCATTTTCTTTCTCTCCTTTTTTATGTCTTAATTTTACGGATTTTTTCCTGCTCCGAATGCAGATATTCTTTATTATCCGGGCTCTATCCCGATATCATCTTTATAAATAGTTTGGCAAACTATTAAGCTCCCATAAATTCATCAATTGAATCTTTATATTTTTTAGAAATTTTCTTTGCTTTTCCACCTTTTGCTAAGTAAGATTTTTCTTCTGGATTTGTATCAATCATAACGATTGCTTTTTTCCAATCTGATGTTTTTCCAACACTTCTTCCTACTCTTTTTTCTTTTCCTTTTACAGTCATTGTATTTACTTTTAATACTTTTACTTCAAAAAGTTTCTCTACAGCTTTTGCAATATCAATTTTTGTTGCTTTTTTATTTACTTTAAAGGTATACTTTCCTTCTTGTAATCCATCATTACTTTTCTCTGTAATAATTGGCTCAATTATAATATCTTCTGGCATCATTTATGCGTACACCTCCTCTAATTTTTTAACAGTATCTAAAGTAATTACTAAGTTTTTGTATTTTAATAAATCATAAACATTTATTGTATTTACTAAACTTGTTTTTACTCCTTCAATATTTCTTGCAGATTTTTGAACGTTTTCATTCTTTTCAGGTAATACTATTAATGCTTTACCTTCTACTTTTAAGTTTGTTAAAGCTTTAGCCATTTCTTTTGTTTTAATTTCTTTAAGTTCTAAATTATCAACAACAAATAATTCATTTTCTAAAACTTTTGAACTTAATAATGATTTAATTGCAAGTCTCTTTTCTTTTTTATTTACTGTATATTTGTATGAACGTGGTTTTGGTCCTAGTGCAATACCACCTTTAATCCATTGTGGAGCTCTTATACTTCCTTGTCTTGCTCTACCAGTACCTTTTTGTCTCCATGGTTTTCTTCCACCACCACGAACTTCAGCTCTTGTTTTTGTGCTTTGAGTACCTTGTCTTTGATTAGCTAAAAAGTTAACTAAAACATTATGTACTACAGCTTCATTTGGTTCAATACCAAAAATTTCTTCTTTTAGTTCTACTGACTTAACTTTCTTTCCTTCTATATTGTATACATCAATACTTGGCATTTTTTTTTCCTCCTTCCTTATGCTTTTACACTTGTTTTTAATTTTAATATTGCGCCTTTAGCTCCTGGTACACTACCTTTAACTAAAATTGCATTTTTGTCTAAATCTACTTTTACAACATCTAAGTTTTGTATTGTTACAGTAACTCTTCCCATATGTCCTGGAAGTTTTTTACCTTTAAATACTCTACCTGGAGTTGATGTTGGTCCCATTGAACCTGGTCTTCTGTGATACATAGATCCATGTCCCATAGGTCCTCTAGATTGTCCATGACGTTTAATAACACCTTGGAATCCTTTTCCTTTTGAAGTTCCTTGTACATCAATTTTGTCTCCAGCTACGAAAGTATCAACCTTTATTTCGTCTCCTACATTAACTCCATCGATTGCATCTACTCTAAATTCTCTTAAATGTTTCTTTAAAGCTAATTTTGCTTTTGCAAAATGACCTTTTTCTGGTCTATTTAATTTGCTTTCTTTTACATCACCAAATCCTAATTGAATAGCATTGTAACCATCTGTTTCTATAGATTTAACTTGTGCTACTACGCAAGGACCAGCTTCTATTACTGTTACTGGAATAACTTTTCCTGCTTCGTCGAAGATTTGAGTCATTCCAACTTTTCTTCCTATTAATGTTTTCATTTTCAAATTTCCTCCTAACTATTGGCTGATATAAATGACTTTTCATTTTTACTTATCAGCTTGGTTTTAATTTTCTTTTTAAGGTTTTTTAATTTTTAAGTTTCATAATTATAACTTAATTTCAATATCAACACCTGCTGGTAAGTCTATTTTCATTAGACTGTCTACAGTTTTTTGTGTTGGATAAAGAATATCAATAACTCTTTTATGTGTTCTCATTTCAAATTGTTCTCTTGAATCTTTGTGTTTGTGTGGAGAACGTAATATTGTTATTATTTCTTTTTCTGTTGGTAGTGGAATAGGACCTGAAACCTTTGCTCCTGTTCTTTTAGCAGTATCTACTATTTTTTCAGCAGACTGTTCTAAAACTACATGATCATAAGCTTTTAATCTTATTCTGATTTTTTCGCTTGCTACCGCATTTTTTGCTACTGTTGCCATGTAAATTTCCCTCCTTAAATATTTTATTTTTGGTCGGAAAGTTATAAACGCACCCTGGTGTTTCTTATTTTTCAATAGAAAAGCCCAAGTTTGCATGAATATTCTTGGGATAAGTGCTTTAATATTTATAAAACTTACCGCCTTGGTCTAAGCCACGACATACTCCATAAGAGTTCCCTCCAACCCTTTATTTCAAAGGTTGTAGCCACATCTTACTTCATCGCTAATCTTACATGCCTTACTATTATATACTGTTTTTTCAGTAAAGTCAACCCATTTTACCCTTATTTTTACATTTTTTATTTAAAAAACATTAAAACGTTAATTTTAGTATACAAAAAAGATACCCTATATTTTAGGATATCTTTTTATTTATTATTCTGCTGAATCTTCTGCATTAACTTCTTGCACAGCTTCCTCAGTTTCTGGGGCATTATATTTTTCGAATATAGCATCTTCTATTTTCTTTCTTGTGTCAGAATTAATAGGATGAGCTATATCTTTGTGTTGCCCATTTAAAGTTTTTCTGCTAGGCATAGCAATAAATAATCCATTAGGTCCTTCGATTACTTTGATTTCATGAACAACGAATTCATTATCAAAGTAAACAGAAGCAACAGCTTTCATTCTGTTTCCTGAATTTACCTTTTTTAAATGTACATCTGTAATTTGCATTTTGAGCACCGCCTTCCAATGTTATAAAAATTTTGTACATAATCTTTTGTATGTACAAGTATATTATTCACCAAAAAGATTTTTTTTCCTTCTTATTTTTACAATTTTATTATAATTTTATATTTATACTTTAATTTTTTTTAAAATA
>USCV01000004.1 GCA_900553225.1 uncultured Clostridium sp.
CTAAAATATCACTAATATATTTTTCTTCTTCATCTCCAATATCATTCTTAGACAATATACTAATAATATTCACATAATCCATAGCTGTAAAAATTGAATCTCTTTCATTTTTAGACAGTATCTTAAATTGTAAATTATCTATTTCTTTTGCAAATTCTTCAAAGTTATTCTTAAACTCAACTTTTCTATTCAACTCTTTCTGACTATCTTCTTCTTTATTTGCCTCATTTAAAACATTCGGAATATCTTTATTAGTAAATTTCCAAAATTCGAATATACTAGTTTTATGACTTTCTATTTCTTTTATAAATAAGTCTGCATTTTTTATTTTGGTTTTTAAAATATCAACTTTCTTTATTATATTCTTTAGTTCTGTTTCTACTTTATTATTACTTTCTTCTTCTCTTTTCAAAATATTGCAGACTGCAAGTAAGTCATCAATTGTATAGCTTTCTTTTTTCTCATAAACATCACTTATTTCTTCTGTTTGTATAAGTTCAGGTTTTATCATTTGACCAATTTTATTTATTTTTCTATGTTTTTTATTTGATTTAAAGAAATATTTGAATCTGCCAATAAAAGACCTTTTACATTGCAAAAATGTTACAATTTGTTTTTGCTTTTGACTGTATTCATCAGTTTTATTATTCAACTCTTGTTTCATTATTTTTAATTTTTCTTCACTTTTTTCAGTATTTTCAATTATTTCATATGTTTTATTTATATTTTCTTCTACTTGTTCATTTATAAATTGATTTATTGTATTTATATATATTTTTTGTTTCTTATAATTAATTAAAAAATTACCTACATCATCAACTTTCACTTCAAATTTATACTTTTTTTCAAAATTTGATGAAATTGTAAAGAGTTGTTTTAATAATTCATATTTTTCATCTGCTTCTGTTTTATTTTTTAATATGATTTTGTATAAACTTTCTACATTTTCATAAACTAATGTCTTTCCTATAATATGCATACTTCTGTTTCCATACGCATCAACTATTTCATATATGCTTGGCCACTTTTTAGTAAAGAACCACAAATAGTTCTCCATATCTGCAATTTGTTTATTGTCTAAAAATTGTTTTGAATATCCCTCATTCACAATTGGCAAATACATTTTTATAGCTACTTTTTCTTTATTAGACTGTATTTGTTTTTTCAATAGCAAAAACATAGCCTCGTTTTCTTTTTCATTTTGAGAAATAAGCATAATATATTTTTTTTCAGCCTCAACAAAAAAAACTTGCCATTTTAATGAGTTTTTATAAGCAATTTTATATGGATATGAAATATCAAATTTGTTTTGTTCATTTTCTAATTCTTGTAATTTACTTATTTTCAAATTCTTAACCATGTCTAAAAAATTATCATTACATTCTTTTATATATTTCTCAATTGGTACAGCTTCTTTACACTTTTCTTTTATACTTTCCAGATTGTCTTTTGAAGTTATAAATATTTGTATTTCATTTACATCAATATATTTATAAACTTTAGAAGTTGTATCTTTATAATCTTTACTTAAATTACAATTTTCCATTTTACTATTTTTTATATAGTCTGGTAATTTTTTAAGATTTAAGTCTATATATTTTAATTTTTCATCTATATTTTCTATTTCTTCCTTAGTAATTTCAGGCATAATTTTCCTCCCAAAATATTTTACTTTAGTATACCAAATAAAAAAATAATAAGCAATATTTTGCCTATTATTTTTTATTCAATTTTAAGTTTATTTTTTATTTATAAGTTAAATTTTACATTATATTATTTTTCGTGGTTTTGAACTTCTTTTAATATTTTTTCTATGAACTCTTCTATTTTCATAGCTCCAATATCTCCTTTTTCTCTTGAACGTACTCCAACTGAGTTTGAATCTTGTTCCTTTTCACCAATTATAAGCATGTATGGTACCTTTTTCAATTGTGCTTCACGAATTTTATAACCAATTTTTTCATTTCTATCATCAAATTCTACACGAATATCTTTTTCTTCTAACTTGTCTGCTACTTGTTTAGCATATTCTTTAAAATTATCTGTAATTGGCATTACATTTACTTGCACAGGAGCAAGCCAAGTTGGAAGTGCACCTTTTGTTTCTTCTAATAGGAAAGCTATGAATCTATCAAATGACCCAAGAATTGCCCTATGAATTACAACTGGTCTGTGTGCTTTTCCGTCTTCTCCAATATATTCTAGTTCAAACTTTTGTGGTAATAAGAAATCTAATTGACATGTTGAAATTGTAATATCATGTCCTACAGCAGTTTTTATTTGTACATCTAATTTTGGTCCATAAAATGCTGCTTCTCCTTTTGCTTCATAAAAGTTTAAGTTTGACTGTGTTAATATTTCTCTTAATTGACTTTCTGCATTTTCCCACATTTCGTCATCATCATAATATTTTTCTTTATCTTCTTTATCTCTTAAAGACAATCTAAATGAATAATCTGTAAATCCAAAATCTTTGTATACATCAAGGATTAAATTTACAACCTTTCCAAATTCTTCTTTAATTTGATCTGGTCTTACAAAAATATGTGCATCATTTTGACACATTTGACGTACTCTTTCAAGTCCACAAACGTTTCCACTTGCTTCATAACGGAAATCGTGTGCAAGTTCTCCAATTCTGATTGGAAGATCACGATAAGAATGTAATTTATGTTTATAAATTAGCATATGATGTGGGCAATTCATTGGTCTTAATACTAATTCTTCATTTTCCATCTGCATTACCGGAAACATATCTTCTTTATAATGATCCCAATGTCCACTTGTTTTATATAATTGAACATTTGCAAGTGATGGAGTATATACATGTTTATATTTTTGTTTTACTTCTTTATCTAAAATATATCTTTCTAAAAGTCTTCTGATTGTTGCTCCATCTGGTAAATACATAGGAAGTCCTGAACCAACAAGTTCATGTGTCATAAATATTTCTAACTCTTTACCAATTTTTCTATGATCTCTTTGCTTTGCTTCTTCTAATAATTTTAAATGTTCTTCAAGCTGACTTGCCTTTGGAAAAGAAATTCCATAAATTCTTTGAAGCATTTTATTTTTTTCATTTCCTCTCCAATATGCACCTGATGATGATAAAATTTTAACTGCTTTTACTTTACCTGTACTTGTTAAATGTGGACCTGCACAAAGATCTACAAAATCTCCTTGTTCATAAAAACTAATTTCTTCTCCTTCTGGTAATTCACTAATTAATTCTTGTTTATAAATTTGTCCTTCCATTAGCTTTAAAGCTTCTTCTTTTGGTAAAGAAAATCTCTTTATTTCTATATCTTCTTTTATAATTTTTTTCATTTCCTCTTCAATATTTTTCTTATCTTCATCTGTAAATGGGTTTTCCACATCAAAGTCATAATAAAAACCTTCATCTATACTAGGTCCAATTGCAAATTTAACATTTGGAAATAACCTTTTTACAGCTTGTGCCATAATATGAGATGTAGTATGCCAATAAGCTTTTTTTCCTTCTTTACTAGATTCAAATGTGTGAATAACTAAATTGCAATCTTCATCTAGTTTATATCTTAAATCTTTTATTTTTCCATCTACTTCCCCACAAGTTGCAACTCTTGCTAAACCTTCACTTATTTTTTTAGCAACCTCTAGAATACTACTTCCTTGTTCTACTTCTAATATAGAACCATCTTTTAATTGAACTTTTATCATCTTTTTTCCTCCCATCTATTTTAGGTTTCTTCATACAAAAAAACCTAGAAATTTATTTTCTAATAAACTTCTAGGGGCACTTTATAGTACGGTTCCACCCTTACTTTTAACTTCATTTATGCCTTTAACGCAGGCTTTTGTTTACGTCTAGTTTTAGCTAGAAACAAATGAGGTAGTTTTTCAAATCCGTTTTTCATAAATTAGCTTTCAGCCAATGACTAATTTTCTCTTTCTGACAACCTTAATTTTACTTTGTCTCATTATTGTTTTTATTTTTTTACTATATCATTATTATACTATCAATTTTAAAATTGTCAACTGGTAAAATTTATTTTTATAATTTATGCATATCTTTGCAATTTGCTAATATACATTAATTAAAGTTGTTGTACAAACATTTTTCGAGGAGGGTATATAATAAGATGGAAGAAAATTTAAGATTATATGAGGATATAGCCAAACGTACAGATGGGGACATTTATGTTGGTGTTGTTGGACCTGTTAGAACTGGAAAATCTACTTTTATAAAAAAATTTATGGATTTACTTGTAATTCCAAATATTGATAATGAATATAAAAAAGAACGTGCAAGAGATGAATTACCACAAAGTGCTGCTGGTCGTACAATTATGACAACAGAACCAAAATTTATTCCAAATGAAGCTGTAGAAATTACAGTTGGAAATAATATTAAACTAAAAACTCGTTTAGTAGATTGTGTTGGTTATCTTGTAAATAATGCTATTGGTTATTTAGAAGATGATATGCCTAGGATGGTAAAAACTCCATGGTCAGATGAAGAAATTCCATTTGAAAGAGCTGCTGAAATTGGTACTAAAAAAGTAATAGAGGAACATTCTACAATTGGTATTTTAGTTACAACAGATGGAAGTATAACTGATATTCCAAGAGAAGATTATATAGATGCTGAAGAAAGAGTTGTAAGAGAATTACAAGAACTTAATAAACCTTTTATCATCGTTTTAAATTCAGATGATTGCTTCTCTGATGCTACTAAAGCTTTAGCAAGAAAATTGGAAGATAAATATGGTGTTCCTGTTATGCCAACTAATTGTGCAGAACTTAATTTGGACGATATAAATGCTATTTTTGGTAAAATGCTATATGAATTTCCAATTGAACGTTTAAATATTAATTTTCCAAGATGGGTTGACGGATTATGTGATGATCACTGGTTAAAAAAAGAACTTTACTCTGAAATTAAAGATGCTTTTCAAAATGTTAGAATATTAAAACAAGTAGATTCTAGTATTGCAAAATTACAAAACACACAAATTATTACATCTAGTGTACTTAGTGAAGTAACACTTGGAACTCGGATGTGTTAACATTTCCATAAATCTAGCAGAAGATTTATTCTATAAAATCTTAACAGAAATATCTGGTGTGGAAATTGCAAATGAAGGAGATTTATTCTCAACAATTACAAACTTGGCTTCTACTAAAAAAGAATATGATAAAATTGCATATGCTTTGGAAGAAGTAAAAGCAAAAGGATACGGAATTGTTTCACCTTCAATGGATGAACTAATTTTAGATGAACCTGAAATGGTAAAGCAAGGTTCTCGTTTTGGAGTAAAACTTAAAGCAAAAGCTCCTTCAATACACATGATTAGAGCAGATATTGAAACAGAAGTCTCTCCTATTGTTGGTTCAGAAAAACAATCTGAAGAACTTGTTAATTATTTGCTTTCAGAATTTGAAAGTGATCCACAAAAAATCTGGGAATCTAATATTTTTGGAAAAAGCCTACATGAACTTGTTAATGAAGGTCTTCAAAATAAACTTTCTCATATGCCGGAAGATGCTCAAATGAAGCTTCAAGATACTCTAGAGCGTATTATAAATGAGGGCAGTGGCGGATTAATTTGTATCATTCTATAATTTGCAATGGTCTGTGTCAGTTTGAACGGTTCTGTTTGACACTCTACTAATTATTTTTTAGTTTTTGGTGTCACTCAGAACCATCTAAAATTGACATCATTTTTTATTTTAATAATTTACTAATTTCTCCTATATAAAAAATATCTAACTTACTCATTGCTCTTGTTATTGTTACATATAATAGCTTTATATCTAAACTATTATCTATATACTTTTCATCACTTGCATCTGCAATAATTACACAGTCAAATTCTAGCCCTTTAGCAAGATAAGATGGAACTATTGAAATTCCTGAATTATAACTTGAATCTTTTCCCTTTATTAATTTAACATCATTTCTTACTTTAGCTATTTTCCTTTGTATTTTTTCACATTCATTCATGTCTTTTCCAATAATAGCTATTGATTTATAATCACTTTGTAGATATTTTTCTATTCTCATATTTATTTTATTTATTAGCTCAGTGTCATCTTTTAATTTGTCTATATTTATAGAATTTTTTCTATCTATTACTGGTTTACCAAATACAATTGATTCTTTTTCATATTCTGGTAATTTATTTATTACAGAATTAGCAACTTCCATTATCTCTTTTGTTGTTCTGTATGTTTTATCTAAAACTTTATACACAGTTTTTGTATTTTTAAACTCTACATTTATAAATGTATTCCAATTTTCAATTCCTCTATAAAAGTGTACACCTTGTGCTATATCTCCTAATATTGTCATAGAATTACTATTTATTATAGTTTTTAAAACATCAAAACCAAATTCTCCATAATCTTGAGCTTCATCAATTACAACATGTTTTATCTGGCATCTTTCTTTTATTCCAAATACTTTTAAACTTATATACATAATTGGAGCCAAATCTTCAAAACAAACTTCATTATTGTTTATGTTATAAATAGTATTTTCTTTAAGGTATTTCAATATTTCATTGTCTTCATTTAAAAAATCTTGTATAAATTCTTTATAATAATTTAGGCAATCTTTTTTCGGAATCTCATTTAAATATTTCTTAACTATTTTTTTATAATCCTTTTCTACTAGCTTTATTATTTTATCATATTCATCAAATACTTTTATTCGCTCTTGTTGATTTAAGTTTTCTATGCTTTTACTTCTTTGTGATTTTATTTCATTTATTATTTCTGGAATTTTCTTTTTAAATTCTGATGTTAAATTTTTTTCGATTTCATTAATTCTTGTGTTAAAATTGTACATTTTATATGTATCTTTAAATAACGAATTAATTTTGTCATATGTCATTATGGTGTATTTATTAAAAGTAAAGTCTTTTTTAGGTATATAATTTTCTTCTACTATTTTTAGGAATTCATCTACTAGATATTTAAACTTAATCGATGATTTAAATTTAGCTTCTTTAATCATTATATCAACTTTTCCTTTGTTAACCTCATCAAAGTCTTTATTTACTATAATAACAAGTTTTTCATTATTATCTGATATTTTTATTTTCTTTCCAATTACATCGTAAGCGAAATCCTCAAATGTACACTGCTTTACATTATCTACTCCCAAATCTGGAAGTATATTTGATATATAATCCAAAAAGAATTTCGTAGGTGCTAATATCATAAATTCTTCTGGTTTGAATTGCTTTTTATAATTATAAATTAAATATGCTATTCTATGAAGAGCAATTGTTGTTTTCCCGCTTCCTGCAACCCCCTGTACTATAAGAGGCAAATTTATATCTGACCTAATAATTTTATTTTGCTCATCTTGTATTGTTGCAACTATGTTTTTCAGTCTATCATCAGCTTTTTCTTCTAATGCATTTTGCAAAAGTTCATCGTTTCCTGTAACATTGATATCAACATATTTTTTTAGCTTCTTGCTTTCTATTATATATTGCCTTTTCAAATAAATTTCTCCTGATATTTGCTCTCCTAAACATTCGTAACTTGCCTTTCCAAGTTTTCCTTCATAATATAAATTTGAAATAGGTGCTCTCCAGTCTACCACTATAGGTTCTAAGCTTTTACTGTCTAATATAGATAATTTTCCTAAATAAAATTTTTCTAATTTTCCTTTGTCTTCTTTAAAATCCATTCTTGCAAAATATGGAACATCTTTTATCTTTTTTATGTCATCTAATCTCTTTACCTTCATTTGTAACACCTGTCCTTTTGCAATATTTTCCATATCATACTGCAGACTTGCACTTTTTAATTCGTTTTCTAAGTTTTCTTCCTCTTTTGTTATTTTACATACAACATCTTTTAATTTGTTTTCTTCCTCTACAAAAATTTTCGAATCCATTTTCCCCTCCATATATTTTATTTTGGCTTTTGCAATTTTACATATACTTATTATTACTTATTGCCCATTTAATTATCTAATTTTGTACTTTGCAAAACGCAAAAAACACCAAGTATTAAAATACTTGGGTATTTATATGACTTTTTTTAAACCTTTTATAGCAAGTAGTAATTCTTATTTTTTTGCAATACTTAAAAATGACCTTTGCATCATATAAATACTGAAAAAATAGAGCTTGACTACTGTGTTCGGAATGGTTACAGGTATCTCTCTAAATTTGTTAAGCCAATATTATCATCAATAAAATTAATTGTCAAGATACCTGTAATATTTAAATATTGTTAATTTTCAGCCTTTTACCTTTCGTTTTCTTCTAATTTACTCTCTTTTTCACCTTGAATATTTCCAAAAGAATTATCTTCTCTATTATATGTGTAAAAATTTTCTTCATTTTCTTCAAATAAACCCGTCAATTGTAATAATGCTCTTTTTTGTTGTTCTTGAGGCTCATATTTGAATTTGCCATTTTCATCTTTTAATCCATTTAACTTGTTGGCGAAATAACGATAAATTGATTCTCCAGTAGTATATAAATATACAACAATCTCCTGTTTCGAATCGCTTGGCAAGTTTGCTCTAAAAAACGTTGGAATAGCAGTTTTAGCATATTGCCTTATTTCTTCTTCTTTTCTATAATATAGTAAATTTACTTTAGCTTCTTCTTCAATTTCACTTTCATCACTGCCCACACTGTCTCTTTTCAAGCGTATTTTTTCATCTTTGAAAAATGTACTCAACTTTTCACTTGATTTAATCTTCTTATCTAAACTTTCAGAATTAGCCATTATTTTTATACATTTATTAATTTCATCTTCTATTTCCTTTTGTATTAAATTTTCTATTCCATTTGTAAATG
This sequence comes from uncultured Clostridium sp., assembly GCA_900553225.1. GTDB lineage: Bacteria > Bacillota > Clostridia > TANB77 > CAG-508 > CAG-492. The sequence goes on from USCV01000004.1 coordinate 8,811, forward strand.
CACTGTTCATTTTTTTCTTTATTGTTTTTTTGCTTACAATATTAGCTCCTTCTTTTGCTTCTATTTCTGTTTTTATTTTTTCTTCATATTTTTTTAGTTCAACATATAAAGCATTAATTTTTGGATCTTCAAAATTTTCTAATAAATCTTCTATTGAAGATATATCTTCATATTTTCTTCGTACTGTTCTTTCTATTTTTTCTGTTGCATTTTTTCCTATTATTGTAAAATCAGGCATTTCTGTCTTTTTAGATATCATTCCATCTTTTGTTTTTTGCTCTTCATGATATTCAGCTCCAGCTGCTGTAAATTCTGCATCATAATAATCTAATCCGCCTTTTCCCTGAGCTTCAAATTTAACCTTACATTTATCTTCTGGATTTTCTAAATCTGAAAATGTTACTAAAAAGCCTGTATTGGTTGCTCTGAAATTTGGTTTTATTATCTTCTTTGGTGTTCTTATTGGCACTGTTCCTAAAAATTTAAAATTTGAGAATTTTTCTAAATTTGAAACATAATAATCACTCATTATATATTGTAGTTCCCTTAATGTACTTGTATATACATTTTTAGTTCTTTCTAAATTTCCCTGACTATATTCTACATCACCCTTAGCTTCTATTATCTCATTTTCTAAAGTTCTTATTCTTTCCTCTAATATTCTTACTTGTTGCATAATTTCTGATTCCCTTTGTAACAACCTTGAGCTAGTTGTAGTTAAACTCATTAACATATCTATTTCTTGCATATAATCTTGCTTAGATATTATTCCTGCTTTATAGTCATCTAATATTTTTAATAATCTTTCTTCTTGAGATTGTATTTTGCTTTCTTGTTGCTTTTTATTTGGAACCACTTCATCTTTTAATTCTACTTTAATTTCATTTAATTTATTTTTAGAATTATTCATATCATTTGTAAGCTCTGTTACTTTCTTTTTCTTCCTCTGTATAGAGCTTTCATGCTCATCCATTCTTATTTTAGATGTATCCAACTCTTCTCTTAATTCTGTTAACTTTCCATTTATTTCGTCACTACCAGTTCTAAATTTTTTTGGTGGTACAGTTGTTACAACACTAAATGCTAATATATCTTTAAAATTAATTTTAGAAATTTTATCTAATATATCTTTTTGGTCTATATCTGGATTCTCTTCTATTTCATTTAATATTTCAGTAAATTCATTTCTAGTTTTTGTTATAATACTGTCTTGAGACTTTATTCTACCTTCTACAAATCCTTCTCCTCCAGGGAAAACACTTCTATAACTACTCCCTGTTGCATAAACTAATGCCAATATGGTTCTTTTTAAAGCCAAAACATACTCTCTTTCTTTTAATACTTCTGTCATTTTCTTATTATTAGCATTTTCTAAGTCTTTTAATTGTTTTTCTGCAGATATTGCTACTCTGTCAGGTGACATAATTTTATCTTTTTCCATATTTATAAACCTCCATTATTAGATTAAAATATTAAGTGTCTGATTAAAATTTCAACAATATATTTAATATTTTACCACATTTTATATTTTATGTAAATAAGCATATGATAAAAAAATAAAGCCATAAATTTTATATCAATTCATAGCTTTATTTAAATTTTATTTTCCTAGTCAATTTTATAAAGAGCTTTAAAATCCCAAGTTGTTCCATCTTTTGTATCATTTAATATAATTCCATCTTTTTCAAGTTTTGCTCTAATTGAATCTGCTGTTTCAAAATTCTTTTCTTTTTTTGCTATAGCTCTTTTTTCGATTTCGGATTTTATATAATTTACATCAATTTTTAACTTTTTAAGGTATTTTTGTTTCATGTTTGAAATAAATTCTTCTGGTTGTTGCTCAAATAGCCCCAATACACCTGAATATACTTCGTTAATATCTTCTAAAATCTTCTTTAATGTATTTGCAACAATATTTTTATTATCTTTTTTTGCAGATTTCATTATATTATTAGCATATTTAAAAATAGTGTGTAAATTCGCAATAACAACTGCTGTATTAAAATCATCATCCATAGCTTCTATAAATTTTGAGATAATTGAATTTGGTATCTCATCTTCTAATACTTTATCTATAGAACTATCTTCATTTAGTGCTATAAATTCTTTCATATTCTTAATTGTACTATAGAAATAATACATATGATTTTCTGCAAGTTGAAAATCACTATCTAAAATATCCATATCAGATGCATAATGTTTACAAAACATTACATATTTAATTACCTCATAATTATACATATTTAGCGCATCTCTTATAGTTAGTGAATTTCCAAGAGATTTACTCATCTTTTCTCCATTAATTTTAATAAGTCCACAATGAGTCCAATATTTTGCAAGCATTTTTCCTGTTAAAGCTTCACTTTGTGCAATTTCATTTTCATGATGTGGAAATAATAAATCTCTACCTCCACCATGAATATCTATAGTCTCACCTAAAGTATCTAATGCCATTGCTGAACATTCTATGTGCCAACCTGGTCTTCCATTTCCCCAAGGTGAATTCCAATAAATTTCTCCCGGTTTTGCAGACTTCCATAAAGCAAAATCAACTGGGTCTTTTTTTCCTTCTTCAAGCTCAATACGAACACCATTTAACATTTCATCCACTTTTCTATGTGACAATTTTCCATACTCTGGAAAAGTCTTTACTGAAAAGTATACATCACCTTTATCTGTAGCATATGCATGACCATTATCAATAAGTTTTTGAACAAATTCAATAATTTTGTTAATATATTCTGATGCTTTTGTTTTTACATCTGCATCAGTAATATGTAGATTTTTCATATCTTTTTCTGTTTCAACAATTTGCTCTTTTGAAAACTCCAAGGCATTTTTTCCGAAGTTCATTTGCCTTTTTTATAATTTTATCATCAACATCAGTGTAATTACGTACATACTTTACATTATATCCTCTATATCTTAAGTAATTAGTAATCATTGCATATACAATTGCTTGTCTTGCATGACCAATATGACTTAAATCATATACAGTAATTCCACATGCATACATTTTTACTTCTCCATCTTTTAAAGGAATAAATTCTTCTTTTTTACCTGTCATTGAATTTGTAATTTTCACTTTCAAAACCTCCCTTATACAATAACCTAGTATTAATTTTAACTCTCTACTATTTGTAGTGTATTATAGCATAGTTTCTTTTATGTATCAAGGTTTTGGGCAAAACTATAAAACAGTATAAATTAAAAGCTTTTCGATTATAAAATGTATATCTGTTAATAGATTTGGAAATAATAAAAAAAGAATTTAAAAAATGGAGATTTAATAAAAATATGGAAAGTTTAATAGTAAAATTGAAAAATAAAATTGTTGAAGTATTAACAAAAACGCCAGATACAAAATATGACTTTTTGCTACCTGAAACAAGTGATGAGTCATCAAAAATGAACACTTTTAGCCAAGAAAATAATGAAATCCAATCTAATAATAATAGTGCAGAGACAACAAATATCTTCTCATCATTTGACAAAAATTTAGAATTTATGAAAATACAATATAATGCACTTATTAATAGTGATGTTGTTATTCGTGAATTTACTTTAAGTGCTAGAGGTAAACAATTTAAAGCATTTATTATATATATTGATGGTATGGTTGATACACAATTAATTAATGATTTCATATTAAAACCTTTAATGCTAAGGAATTCAGCAAATAGCTATGACGGTGAACAAAACCGTGTACTATCTTTAAAAAATGATAATAAGACAATTATAAAAAAGGTTCGCAAATTTAATTTAGTAGATTATATAAATAGTTGTTTGCTACCTCAAAATTCTGTAAAAAAAGCTGAAAAATTTGGAGATATTCTTTCTGGTATAAATTCAGGTAATTGTGCACTTTTTGTAGATACTATAAATACTGCTTTTGATATAGATGTAAAAGGTTTTAAACAAAGAAGCATTAATAATCCTAATAATGAAATTATTATAAAGGGTCCTCAAGAAGCTTTTGTTGAAAGCATTAGAACCAATACATCTTTAATAAGAAGAATTGTTAATAATGAAAATTTAATTATAGAGAATATTGATGTTGGTAAAATTAGTAAAACTAAGTGTGCTGTTTGTTATCTGAAAAATATAGCAAACAACGATTTAGTAGCAGAAGTAAAATTTAGATTAAATGAAATATCTGTTGATTCTTTACTTTGTAGTGGAGAATTAGAACAATTAATTAGTGATGATGCAGAAACTAGTATTCCTTTAGTTCTATCAACTGAAAGACCTGATAAAGCAACTAAAAATCTTTTTGAGGGAAAAGTCGTAGTTTTAGTTAATGGTAATCCATATGCTTTGATAATGCCAGCAACTTATATTGATTTTGTTGCTTCCCCGGAAGATAGTAATCTAAAACCTGCATTTGCTAACTTTTTAAAAATTATTCGAATACTTTCCATTTTTATAACACTATTTTTACCCGCTGTTTGGGTAGGAATTACTAATTATCATCAAGAATTAATTCCTACTGAACTATTATTTTCTATTGTGGCTTCTAGAGAAAATGTTCCTTTTCCAACAATCGCTGAAATTATATTAATGGAGTTTTCATTTGAATTAATTCGTGAAGCTGGTCTTAGAGTTCCATCCCCTATTGGCCCCACAATTGGTATTGTTGGTGCACTTGTATTGGGGCAGGCTGCTGTTAGTGCAAGTATTGTAAGTCCAATTTTAATAATTATTATTGCTATTACTGGTATTGCATCTTTTGCTATTCCTGATTTTTCTTTTGGATTTCATGTAAGAATTTTGAGATTTGTTTTTATATTAATTGCTTATATGGCAGGTTTTTTAGGCATTGCTCTTAGTTCATTTGTCTATCTTGCATTTTTATGTAATCTTAGATCATTTGGTGTCCCATATATGGTTCCATATGCACCAATCACTTCTAAAAAAGGCGGTTCTCTTTTACGTTTAGATACTTGGAAAACAGAAGAAAGACCTGATTATTTAAACACTAAAAGACATCACTCTCAGGAACACATTAGTATGAAATGGAAAAAATTTTCTAATTAATAAGGAGGAGATTTTATATGGAAAATACAAAAATAGGCTCTATATCTGCTATTTTTCTTATTATATCAATTATGATAAATCAGATTTGTTTAAGCTTCCCAAAGAATATATTGTCAAACACTGGCTCTGCTTCTCTCTTAAATATTGTATATATAAGCATTCTTTCTGTTATTTTAGTACTATTGGTATGTAACCTTTTCAAACGTTTTCCTGGTCAAGATATTCTAGATATTTCTAATTTTTTATTTGGAAAATATTTTAAATTTTTGGTCGGATTATCATTCTTAATTTATTTATTGATTACTGGAGGATATGTACTTAGACATTTTTGTGAGGGTATAAAAATTATTTATTTTTTAAAAACACAAATTTACTACATTTTAGCATTATTCATTATTGCTGTTATAATGGTATGTAAATTTGGTGATAAAGCAATTATTCGTTCAAATATATTCATATTACCTGTTATTTTATTAAGTATACTTTTTATTTTTATGGCTAATATAAAAATTTTTGTTCCACAAAGAATGTTACCCATATTAGGATATGGATTTCATAAAACTTTTATTGGAGGATTACAAAATTTATATGTATTAGGTTCATTTAGTTTTTTATACTTTCTTCCTTCTTATTTAAAAGATGTAAAACAACTAAAAAAAGTATCTGTCATATCAATTATAATTTCTTGTAGCTATTTAGCCATGTGTGCATTAACACTATTACTTATGTTTCCTTATACACTGTCAAACGAAGTAATACTCCCTCTTTATTTGGCAAGTAGATATATTGAATTTGGTACATTTTTCCAAAGAGTTGATGTTATTTTTCTTTTAGTATGGATTTGGACAATGGTTATGTATTTATGTATTCTTATAATGCTAACCATTAAAATTACCCAAAAAATTACTATTATAAAAAATAGAAACATTATCATTTATACATTTGGTTTTATTATCTTAATAGTTAGTCTTATACCTCAAAACTTAGCGCAAATTAACTTCTTTGAAAATACTATTTATAAAAATATAATATTGTATTTTGTTTTAACAATTTGTATAGGAATTCTTATATTAGCTAATATAAAATATGTATTACAGCGTAAAAAGAGGAAAAACAAGGAGGGGATTTTACTTTGAAACATAGATATAGTAAAATGCTTAAAATTTTAATTTGCATTGTTTTAATTGTTGTTTTTACAGTGGCTTTTAATCAAAATAGTGAAATTGGAGATTATGCCTATGCAATAGCTATTGGAATAGATAATGGCGAAAATAATAATCTCGAAGTAACAATTCAATTTGCAAAAGCAGTAAATCTTAGTGAAGGATCTAGCTCAGAACCACAACCTTCTATTATTAAGACCGTAGAAGCTTCCTCAATCGATTCCGCATTTAATTTAATAAACAGCTCTATAAATAAGCAAATCAATTTATCTCATTGCAAAACAGTAGTTATCTCAGAAGAATTTGCAAAAAATGGAGTTTCAGAAGTACTTTATACTTTAATCAACGATGTTCAAGTTCGTCCAGATGTTAGTATTGTCATAAGTAGATGTAATTCTGACTATTTTATTGCCAACTCGAAACCTGTACTAGAAAATATAGTTTCTAAATATTATGAAATCGCACCTTCAAGTAGTCAATATACTGGCTATACTTCATATGTTAAAATTGTGGATTTTTTTAATGCCTTTACTTCTAATACTTGTGAGCCTTATGCAATTTTAGGTGGAATTAATACACAAGTACAAAAAACAAGTTCTTCTAATTTGTCAAACATTGAAAAAGATTCTAACGTAATAGCTGGCGAAACCCCCATTTCTAAAAATCCAAGTTCAGAATATTTAGGACTTGCTATTTTCAAAAATGATAAGTTAGTCGGCGAAATTTCTGCCATTGATACATTATGCCATCTTATTATTATTAATAAGTTAGAGTCTGGTGTAATTACAATACCAAATCCACTAGATCAAAATTCGTCGATAGATTTAAGTATTTATAAGCCAAAAAATACTAAAAAGAATGTTGAATTTGTAAACAATTCTCCGTATATTACATTAGATATCGCTATAAATGCACGTATTTTATCACTTAATAATTATTCACAGAATCTTACACAAGAAAATATAAACAAATTACAAGAAGCAATTAATTTATATTTGAAAGATAATATTTCTAGATATCTATATAAAACAACACTTGATTTCAATTCAGATGTTTGTTGTTTTGGTAATTACGCAATTTGCAGGTTTAAAACGCAAGATGACTTGAATAACTATAATTGGAAAGATAATTATAAAAATTCATTTTTTAAAGTTAATGTAAGTTCATCTGTAAAATCTGGTCAATTATTAACACAGGATTAATTATATTTTAAGAATTAGTAATAATTCACTTAAATTATTACTAATTCTCTTTATTTTATAAAAATTATAATTTATACAGGCAGTAATTAGATTAGTTTTGTATTAAATTTCTAGCCATTTGTATTCCAGAACATGAAGCCATCATTAACCCTCTTGTCATTCCACCTCCATCACCTATAGAATATAAATTTTTTATACTAGTTTCAAAATTATTATTGATTATTACTTGATTACTATAAAACTTTATTTCTGGTGCATATAACAAATTTTCTGGATTTGCAAAGCCTTCTATTATTTTATCCATTTGTCTAATGAATTGGAGAATATCTGTCATTGTCCTATAGCCAATTGCAAATGTAATATCTCCTGGAACTGCAGATTTTAATGTAGGAACTACAAGATTATTTTCTAATTCTTTTTCCCACGTTCTTTTTCCTCTATAAATATCTCCTAGCCTTTGTACTAATACATTTCCATTTCCTAACTCATTTAAATTTTTGGCCACATTTCTGCCATATTCAATTGGTTTATTAAATGGATATGTAAAATTATGAGAAACAAGTATAGCTAAATTTGTGTTTGTACTCTTTTTTTCTTTATACGAATGTCCATTAACTAAACTTAAGTTATTATCATACACTTCACTTGATACAAAACCACTTGGATTTTGACAGAAAGTTCTTACTTTATCTTTAAATGGTGCTGGATAGCCAATAAACTTTCCTTCATAAAGGTATTTATTAATGTTTTTCATTACTTTATCTTCAAGTTCATATCTAACACCTATATCAACAATTCCAGATTTAGTTTTTATTCCATACTTTATACAAATATTAGATAACCAATTTGCTCCTTTTCTTCCAACTGCAATTACAACCTTATCTGAGTAAAACAATTCTTTATTATTTTCATTTTTAGCTGATATAGTAGATACACCTTTAATTTCATTATTTTCTATAATTAAATCATCTACTATGGTTTCAAATTTCATTACAATATTATGTTCTTCTAAATACTCTTCCAATCTTTTATATATTTCATGTGCTTTCTCTGTTCCTAAGTGACGAATTGGAATATCAATTAATTTTATATTTTCTTTTCTTGCTTTTTCACTTATCTGGCTAATTTCTTCTTTATATTGTATCCCCTCTAAATGCTTATCTGCACCAAAATCTAAATATATTTTATCAGTATAGTCTATTAGTTTCTTGGTTTCTTCTACACCAATATAATTATGAAGATTTCCCCCAACATAAATATCATCATCATTTGGATTATATAAAGATAGTTTTCCATCTGAAAATGCACCAGCACCAGAAAATCCACTAGTAATATTACAAAATGGTTTACATTTTACGCATTTGCCTAAGCTTTCTATTGGACACTTTCTGTTTTCTACTCTTTTACCTTGGTCTATTAGTAAAACTTTCTTGTTTTTGCTTTTTTTTATAAGTTCATAAGCTAAAAAAATTGAACTCGGCCCCATTCCAATTACAATAACATCAAATTTCTCCATAATAGCTACCTCCTAAAATATATTTATATAATTTTTTATAATTTATTTTATATAAAAAGAGATTCATAGTACAAAGATATTTACTATAAATCCCTCCTTTTATAAAATCTTAATTAACTCTTCTATGTTTTTGCCTTGAACTTGTGGTATTTTTATAATTTCAAATTTTGCAAGTTTATCTCCAAATTTTATTTCAACTACATCTCCAATTTTGACTTCATAACTTGGTTTAACCTGTTTGCCATTTACAAAAACTCTCCCATTATCTGCTGCTTCATTTGCAACAGTTCTCCTTTTTATTACTTTTGCAATTTTTAAAAATTTATCTATTCTCATAATTAATTGTATCACCCATATAATATATATCATATTTTTAAGTTTTAGTAAATAGCATTTTTAGTCATATTATGTTTTATTTTGACGATAAGTTTTTCTTTACATTTACATTTTTTTACAGTATAATATTTGTTACATTAAAGTAAAGGAGGTTTAAATCTCATGGAGGCAATATTGTCCCGGATTGTAGAAGAGGTATGTGGTGAATATACTATCATTTCTGGAAGTAAAGATGATTTACTCGCTATAATGCCACTTCTTATGCATCAGACATTCATATACTATGATTGTTGTATATACGTATACAACAACTAAGTTTTTCTGTTTGCAACTTCCAAAAAAGTCTTAAATTATAAGACTTCAAAAAAATCAGCCATCAAAAGTGGCTGGTTTTTCTGTTTTTTTATGATTACAATAAAATTTCTTTATTTAAAACAGTTGAATATATATACACTTTCTCTACAACTTTTCCAGTACTTTTCTCCAGTGCTCTTTTATATAACTCAAGTTGTTTTTTATATTTTATAATTAATTGTTCCTCTTCTTTTTCATTTATATAGTCAGTTTTATAATCTACTAAGATAAGTTGATTATTGCTATTTATGTAGTATAAGTCTATAATACCTTGTACTAATATATAATCATCATTTTCCATTCCAAATATTTCTTTTGCTGACATATTTAAATAAAATGGCTGTTCTTTATGTATTTCCTTGGCATTTTTTAGTTCATTCCATAAATTTGACTTTGTATATTGTAACAACTGTTTAATATTAATTGCCTCTGCTTCATTAGGAAGTATAATTTCCTTTTTAACCAAATCTTGAATAAGATCTTTAATATCGTCAAATGAATAATCCATTTTTTCTATCATTTTTTGCATACATAAATGCATAAGTGTACCTTTTTTTGCACCTGTTATTTTCTCTTCTTTAGCTAAAAATTTAGGTGAATCTTTTATACTAATATTGCTGAGTTCATCAGTTTCAATATTATATTTTTGAAACTTAAACTTTTTTTCCTGCTCAAGCTCTTTAACTTGAGTTACAGATGTTTTTGTAGGTATAGAAATTGAATCTGCAAATTTATATTTCCAATTCAAAACTTCAAATAATTTTTCATCATATTTCACATTTTTTACTTTTTCTTTTATTTTATCCATAACATTTATTTCTTCTGTATTATCGTCTCTTTTTTCATTTTTTAAGACTTCATCTTTAGAATGAATATCTAATGTTAACACTTTATTAATATCTTCCTTATTAAAAATATAAACAAGTTCAAGCCAATCTAAATAAGTTTTGTATTTTTTTATAAGTTTTGAATTTATTTTCTTATCTTTATTTTGCACAGCTTCATACATTTCTAACAATTCTTGCTTTTGTTTTAAGCTTTTTGATGCATCATTACTTATTCCTGTAATAATTATTTTTTCCTTTGCTCTTGTTAGAGCTACATACAAAATACGCATTTCTTCTGATAAAGTTTCACTATGTGATTTTATTCTTATTGCTTCTTTTGCTAAAGTATTATATTCAATTCTTCTTTCTTCATCTATAAATTTGGGTCCAAACCCAATTTCTTGATGAAATAATATTGGTTCATTTAAATCCCTTAAATTAAATCCTTTTCCTGTACCACATAGAAAAACAACAGGGAATTCTAGTCCTTTACTTTTATGAATACTCATAATCCTTACAACATCTTCATTTTCACCAATTATTTTAGCAGAAGACATATCATTACTTGTATTATGAACTTTATCTATGAAATTTATAAAATTATACAGCCCTTTAAAACTTGCATCTTCATATTTTTTAGCTTTTTCAAAAAGCATTTTTAAATTTGCTTGTCTTAGGGCTCCATTTGGCATTAAACCAACATAATGATAAAAATTTGTCTGTGTATAAATTAGCCAAATTAATTCATCTAATTCCATAATATTAGATTTTTTTCTCCAGTCTTTCAATCTTTCTAAAAAATCATTTATTTTTTTAGCTAAGTTCTTTTCCACTTGTAATTGCGCTTTTATAAGTGCTTCATAAAAATTACTTTCTTTATCGCAAATTCTAATTCTTATTAAATCTTCATCTGTAAATCCCCCTATGTTTGAACGCATAACTGTAATTAGCGGAATTTCTTGCGTTGGATTATCTAATATTTTTAATACTGATAATATAGTTTGTATTTCTATGCTTTCTAAAAATTCAGATGAAGCATCGCTAAAAACTGGTATATTATTATTAATTAATTCCTTCTCATAAATAGGTGCTAAATTTGAAGTAGCTCTAAGAAGTATAACAATATCTTTATATGAAACTTCTCTGTATCCTATTTTCTTATCGTAAACCATATAATTAGATTTTATAAGTTCATTTATTTTTTTTGCAACAAATTTTGCTTCTATTACTCCATTTTCTATTATGTTTTCTCTTTCTTCTTGTTCTTCATCTAAACTTTCTTCATCATCTTTGTTTTCCTTTAAATCGATTATATGTAATTGTGCAACACCTCCAAATGGCTTTACATCTTCTTTCGGATTTTCATATTTTGCTCCTAAATTAAGATATTCTTCTTCATTATATGTAATATTTCCTGCTTCTTTGCTCATTATATTTTGAAATACTAAATTTGTTAAATCTAATATATTTTTTCTACTTCTAAAATTTTTAAACAATTTAATTTTTAAGTTTTTTTCATTACTTTGCATTTCTTTTAAAGGATATTTCTCATATTTCTCTAAAAATAACTCTGGCCTTGCTTGTCTAAACTTATAAATACTCTGTTTAACATCTCCAACCATGAACATATTATCCCCTTTAGATATGCTACTTAGAATATATTCTTGTACTAAATTGCTGTCTTGATATTCATCAACTGCAATTTCAACAAATTTATCTTCATATGTTTTGGCAATTTCTGTTTTTTCAAATATTTCATTTTTTTCGTTTTTCTTTATTAATATTTGTAAAGCAAAATGTTCTATATCATTGAAATCTATAATGTTTTTTTCTTTTTTTCTAGTTGCAAATCGTTTCATAAATTCTATTACAATTTTTTGTAACTGTTCCAAAACAGGATACATTTTTTCTATATCATTTATAGCTTCTTTTGAGTTGCAAAACAAAATCTTTCCAGAACTTAAATTTATTTTCTTTTTAATATCATCTCTAATTTTTTTTGCATTTTCTTTCATTTCTAATGTGATTTTTTTATCTATTGGCCACTTTTCCCATTTGAGATTTTGTATTAACTCATAAGTCTTATCCCATGAATATATATTAGATTGTATATTTTCTAAGTTTTGAATATCAATAGAAATTACTTTAATAAACTTCTCAAGTTCCGAAAATTTACTAATATCCTTTTCTAATTTCTTTAGCTTGATTATAGAATCTTGCAGTTCATCATTAAAATAGCCTAATAGAATTTCACCCCAAACAGTTTGTCCAAAATCAATAGCACCATTTTCTGGTTTAAACATACTTACTTTTTGATTTAACCATTCTTCAGGAAAAGGAGCACTTTGTATATATTTATATAGAGAAAGAATCATTTCTTTCAAAGGTTCATCGCCTCTATAGCCTGTATAGGTATTTATAAGCTTGATAAACCCTTTGTCTTCACTTAGATATTTTTCTTCAAATAAATCTTCAATAACATCCTGTTTTAAAAGCTGTATTTCACTACTATCTGCAACTCTGAAATTCGCTGGTATATCTAATTCAAAAAAATTATTTCTAATTACCTCTAAACAAAAAGCATGAATGGTACAAATACTTGCTTTATTAAGTAATATAATTTGTCTTTGTAAAAAAGAGTCATCTGGTGCTTCTTCTATTTTTGCATCTATAGCATTTAAAATTCTTTCTCTCATTTCACTTGCAGCTGCATTTGTAAATGTAACCACCAGAATTTTATCTATATCAACTTTTTCTTTTAATATTTTATTAATAATTCTTTCAACAAGAACTGCCGTTTTTCCACTTCCGCGCTGCAGCAGCAACTAATATATTTGCGTCTTTCTCTTCTATTGCTTGTTTTTGTTCATCAGTCCATTTTACTTCTGACATTAATTTTTTCTCCTTTATGCTTATTCATGTTATATCATATCATTTTATTTTTTTAATTAAAATAGATTTAGAAAAATAAATTAATATTTTGTTTTTATTCGGGCCATAATTTTCACACAATATCAAAGAAATTAATATTTAAATTTTACCCAATATTTATTAAATAAAAAAGGCAAGAAACCTTTTTAACAATAGCCTCTGCCTTTTTATTTACTATAATATTACAATATTTATTTTATATACATACCAGGATCTATTTGAACATTATCCTTTAGAATTTCAAAATGTAAGTGGGAATCATCTGCTATTTCAAAAGTAGCTGTATTTCCAACTGTTCCGATGGTCTGACCTTTTTCTACTTTTTCACCTACTACGACAAATTCAGCAGTTAAAAGGTTAGAATAAACTGTACTATATCCACAAGAGTGTTCAATTACAACAGTTAATCCATAACGCGGATCATTTTTTATAGATTTTACTGTTCCCGCTTCAGATGATTTTACAACAGTCGTTTTATCAGCCTTAATATCAATTCCACTATGTGTTACCCATTCCTTAAGTGTATCAGAATAAACTAATTTGTCTTTTGCAAATTCCTTTGAAACTTCGCCTGATACTGGCATTGCAAATACTGGTTCTGTTTCTTTTTTTACTTCTGTCTTCTTTTCATCTACTGCAGGAATTTCGTCAATTGTATTTGAAGTAGTTGATGGTTTTGATTTTTTTTCTTCTGTTTTTGGTACAACAATAACATTGTTAGTTGTGTTTTGTGTTTTGCTTTCTTCTTTAACCTCGTTTACACTTTTTCCAACTTGTGAACTTGCTTGTTTTGCTTCTGTACTTCTATTTCCTGCTTCCGCAAGGCTTGTTATTTCTTCATTTTCTGCTTTTTCCATACTATCATTTTGCATATTTCCAGATATTATAAGTCCCACTGCTATAATTAAAATAATAACAGCAAAAACACCACTAGATAAGTAAAAAATTCTTTGTTTTTTTGCCCCTTGTCTTTCTTTTTGTATATCTTTTCTCATAAAATAAATTCCTCCTTAATTTTCTTTAGTATAATTATTTCCTTTTTGAGAAATTTTATACAAAATAACAGCTAATTTCATAGATCTGTTATTTCCACACCTGTATAAAAATGCTTTATAATATCTTCATAACTACTTCCTGATTTTGCCATACTATCTGCACCTGTTTGGCTCATTCCAACTCCATGACCATATCCTATAACAGTGAATTTTATTTTATCACCTTCTCTTTTTATTTCAAAATTTGCAGATTTCAAACCAAACATGGATCTTGCTTCTACTCCTGATAAATTTTTATTTCCAATCTTAATTGTTTTAACTCTTCCACCTTCGGTATGTTCTATTACTTTTATTTGTCCTTCATCTTCAAAATTAATAGAAAAGTCACTATACTTATTACGCATTTTCTTTGTTAGTTCATCCTTAGATAATGTTACTTCTGAATAATATTGTGAATACCCATCTTCACCTGATGTTTGAACAGCTTGAAGATATGGATATCCGCTTCCACCCCATACATTTACCGGTGCTTCTGTTGTTCCTCCACTATTCGAATGAAAAAAGGCATTAATTGCTTCACCCTGATATGTGACAATTTTCCCTTTAGTTTCTTCTACTGCACTTACAATTTTATTCCAGTTTTCTTCCTTGTCTTGTCCTTCCCATTTACTAAATCTATTTTCTTTTGATATCCATGCCTGGCAACAATTTGAATTATCACAAATATCTGCACCTTCATGTTTTCCCACACTATTAGTTATTTTATATATAGTATATGTTCTTGCAACAACTGCCTGAGCCTTTAAAGCCTCTTTTTCAAAGCTTACAGGCATTTCTGCTGATACAACACCGTATAAATAAGTATCTAATTCCATTTCTTCTACATTATTATCTTTTGCATGCAATACTTTTACTATATTGTATTTTTTATAATCATAAACTGCTTTGCTATTGTTATTTTCATTTTCTTTACTAATGTTCTCATTTTCTTCTATTTTTTTATCTTCTTGATTTATTTCATGTGAAGACGTTTCTTTATTTTCTCCAAATTTACTAGTAAATATAATTGGTATAGCAAAAGATATAAGTATTAAAATTAATAAATATATAAATATTCTTTTCATTATTTTCTAGTTACATGTATAGATTATTAATTTGTTACTTTTATTTGTAACCTTAATTCTTCTATACCCTCCTTTTATATCCTCTTACATTGCTAGTTTTAATTTCATTGAATTTAAAACTTTTTTTTCTATTCTTGAGACCTGAACCTGCGTAACTCCAAGTATTTTGGCAACTTCACTTTGAGTTTTACCTTTATAATACCTTAATAAAATAAGCTGTTTTTCTCTACTCTCAAGGTCTTCAATTAACTCAGTTATGCATATTTTATCTACTAATTTATTTGTTTCATTTTCATTACTACTAATTTTATCTATTAAACTTAATCCCTCTTCATCCCCTTGAAAACTCACATCATAAATTGAATCTACAGGTCTAAATGAATCTAAAGCACTTGCAATATCTTCTTTTGATACCTTTAAAATTTTTGCTAGTTCATCTATTTTTATATCTCTTCCATTCTTTTTCATAAATTCTCTTTGTGCTTCTCTAATTTTTGTACCTAATTCTTTTATACTTCTACTTACTTTAACAGGTCCATCATCTCTAATAAACCTTTTTATTTCTCCTAAAATATATGGTACAGCATATGTAGAAAGTCTAACTTCAAAATTTGTATCGAATTTTTTTACTGCCTTTATAAATCCTAAAGAACCTATTTGATATAAATCATCTAATTCATATCCTCTTTGGCTAAATCTTTTAACAATACTCCACACAAGTCCTTTATTTTCCTCAACAATTTTAGTCATTGCCTCTTGGTCTCCATTTTGTGCCTGATAAATTAATTCCATACTATTTTCATACATTAATTAATAAGCCACCCTTCTATCGTCTCCTTTGCTTGTAATTTCTTCATTTATTATTTCTTCTGGTATCTCGTCTTTTTTTATTATTTTCTTCATTGTAACTTTTGTTCCAAGTCCAAGCACAGAATCCACATTTACTTCATCCATAAAACTTTCCATGATCGTAAAGCCCATTCCAGACCTTTCTAAGTTTGGTTTTGAGGTATATAACGGCTTTCTTGCAAGTTCTACATTTTCAATGCCTTTTCCTGTATCTGATATTTCTATTTCAATAGAATTTGCAAAAATTTTACACACAACTTTTACTATGCCACAAGTATTTTCATAACCGTGAACAATGCAATTTGTAACTGCTTCAGATACTGCAGTTTTTATATCTGCCATTTCTTCTATAGTAGGATCTAGTTGTGAAGCAAATGCTGCAACAGATATACGAGCAAAAGCCTCATTACTAGATTTACTTAAAAATTCTAATTTCATTTCATTTTCATATAAACTCTTCATAGCTTTTATACTTTCCTTTCTTATTTCATATAAAATTTAGTTTTAGATTCTATAAAAATTTACATCATTTAAGATACTCTTAAATCTACTTCATTACTTATTGGAATAATTTTTAACACTCCACTCATTTCAAAAATTTTTTTAATACTTGGTTTAACATTAATCATTTCTATATTGCTTCCTAACATTTTTGCAACCTTATATCTTCCAATTAACATTCCTATTCCTGCACTGTCCATAAAAGTAACCTGATTAAAATCAAATATAACTTTTCTAGGCATATATCTCGTAATTTCATAATCTGCTTTCCTCCTTATTTCTTCTGTAGTGTGATGATCAATTTCTTCTGTTATTTGTAGCCATAATAGCTTGTCTGCTTGAACATATTTACAATTCAAATCCTCATACCCCCTTAGCTTTTGTTTGTATTTATTATAAACTGTTTGCCATTTTTTTCCAATAGCAAATTTTAAGAAGTTTTATCGATTTATGAGAAGTTTTCGACATTTTATTCTTACTAGTAATTTGAATGGATTGTATTCAAGAAAAAAAATATAAAGCACAGATTAAAACAATTTGATTCGTTCTATCTGTGCTCTTTATTTTTTTTATACTAATACTAAAAATATATCTATTTTTACATACTTGCAAGTCTTTCTTCAACTGCACTTAATAATTCTTTATACTTAGCAAGTTTTTGTTTTTCTTCTTGAACTTTACTTTCAGGTGCTTTATTAATAAAACCAGGATTAGAAAGCATTTTTTCTCCTCTTTCTACTTCTTTTTCTAATCTAAATTTTTCATTTTCAAGTCTTTCCTTTTCTGCTTTTAAATCTACTAAGTCTTCAAATGGAATATATAATTCCAAGTTACTCTCTAAAATAGAAATTGCATTAGAATCGATGTTTTCTTTTGTTTCTTGAATAATAACTTCACTTCCAAATCCAAGCTTTTCTAAGAATAATTTACTATTTTCTATTAAATCTTTGTATTTATTTGTAACAAAAATTAACTTTGCCTTTTTAGAAGGGTGTACATTCATTTTATTTCTTGCATTTCTAATTCCTACAATTATTGATTTTAATTTTTCTATTTGTTCTTCTTCATCTTTAAAATTGAATTTTTCATCACTCTTTGGCCAATTAGAAATCATTATGCTTTCATCATTATTGTATAATTGTTTATATATCTTTTCTGTTACAAAAGGCATTACAGGATGTAACAATTTCAAGGAATCTGATAGTACCTTATTTAGTGTATACTGAGCTGCCTTTCTTGTTTTATTTTCCTTGTCATATAATCTTGTTTTTACAATTTCTATATACCAATCGCAAAATTCATTCCATATGAAATCATATATTTTTTGAGTGGCAACTCCTAAGTCGAAATTGTCAATATTATTAGTTACCTCTTGAATTATTGTATTTAATTTTGACAATATCCATTTATCTTCATAACAAAGATTTAATTCATTTGTATTATCTTCATAATCCTCTAAATTCATTAGTACAAATTTTGAAGCATTCCATAGTTTATTTGCAAAATTAGAAGCAGCATCCAACTTTTCAGGCATATAACGTATATCATTTCCTGCTGTTATACCTAGTACTAAAGAAAATCTTAGGCTGTCTGTTCCATATTTTTCTATAATTTCTAATGGGTCAATTCCATTTCCTAAACTTTTAGACATTTTTCTACCTTGGCTATCTCTCACAATACCATGTATTAAAACATTTTCAAATGGTCTTTCTCCCATATATTCCAATCCAGAAAATATCATTCTAGAAACCCAAGCTTGAATAATATCATATCCAGTTACAAGTGTATCTGTTGGGTAAAATGTTTTTAAATCTACTGTTTTATCTGGCCAGCCAAGTGTTGAAAATGGCCATAAGGCTGAACTAAACCATGTATCTAATGTATCTTCATCTTGAACTAAATTTGTAGAACCACATTTACAACACTTTTCAACTTTTCCTAATTCAACATTTATATTTCCACATTCTTTACAATAATAAACCGGTATTTGATGTCCCCACCAAATTTGTCTAGAAATACACCAATCTTTAAGATTTTCCATCCAATTAAAATATGTTTTTTCATATCTCTTTGGAACAAATTTAATTGTTCCATCTTTTACTTTTTCTATTGCAGGTTTTGCAAGCTGTCCCATTTTTACAAACCATTGGTCTGAAATTCTTGGTTCTATTGTACTATGACATCTATCACATTTAGCAACATTATGAGTATAATCTTCTATTTTTACTAAAGCTCCAATACTTTTTAACTTTTCTACTATCTTCTCTCTTGCATCATATATATTCATTCCTGCAAATTCTTCACATAAATTATTCATAATTAAGTTTTCATCAAAAACTTCAATCATTTCCAAGTTATGGTCTAATCCTGCTTGATAATCGTTCATATCATGTGCTGGTGTTACTTTAACTGCCCCAGTTCCAAATTCCATTTCTACAAATCTATCACCTATAATTGGTATTTCTTTATTCATAATTGGTAAAATACATGTTTTTCCAATATATTTACTGAAACGATTATCTTTCGGATTTACTGCAACTGCTGTATCTCCAAGCATTGTCTCTGGTCTTGTTGTTGCAACTACTAAATATTCATCTTCATCCTTTATTTTATATCTAATATACCAAAGGTGAGTGGCTTCTTCTTTGTATTCAATTTCAATATCTGAAATTGAGGTGTTGCAACCTGTACAATAATTTACCATTCTTTTTCCTTTATAAATATATCCTTTATCATATAATGTTTTAAATGCAGTATGAACAGCTTTTGTAAGCCCCTCATCTAGTGTAAATCTTGATCTAGACCAATCACAAGAGCATCCTAACTTTCTTTGTTGAGAAACGATTGTGCCTCCATAAAGCTTAGTCCAATCCCATGCTCTTTTTAAGAAAGCTTCTCTTCCTATATCCGACTTTTTTAGACCCTCTTCTTTCATTGCAGCAACTACTTTAGCCTCTGTGGATAACGCAGAATGATCTGTTCCTGGAACCCAAAGGGTATTAAATCCTTGCATTCTTTTATATCTAATTAGAAAATCTTGAATTGCAGCATCTAAAGCATGCCCCATATGAAGTTTGCCTGTTACATTTGGTGGTGGCATAACAATGCAATATGATTTTGCACCCTCTTTCATATTTGGCTTAAAATAGCCATTTTTCTCCCATTCATCATAAAGTTCTTCTTCAAACTCATTTGGATTATAGCTTCCATCTAGTTTATGTTGTTTCATTTTCATTCCTCCTTATATAAACGAAGAAAAACCTTCCACCCTTACAATAAGGGCGAAGATTTTTCTCACGGTACCACCTTAATTACTAAATAATAATTAGTATCTCATTTAGCTTATAACGTATGCCATACGAATATATTTTATATATCAACTAAAAAAGCAACCTTCTGTTTTCTATTCTATAAGAAGCTTACAGCTAATACTTCTTTTCTCTATTATAGACAGTTTAAACTTACTCCTCTTTTTTTACGTTTTTATTTATATAACATTTTTACTTTTTATATATTAACATTTTTTACAATATTTAGCAAGTATTTTTATTTAATTTCATCAATTTCCCTAATATTAATATATCACACACAGGCAATAATTATTAAAAATATTTTAAGAGAACAAATATAAAATTATACTTTGTTTTACATAAAAAGTTAAACTGGTATTATTTTTAACAATAATAATATTGAAAAAGCACTTTGGATGGTATGATTATTTAATGTGGTGTAGTAATTTTATTGCAAATTTTAATAATTAAAAAGTCTTTCTAAAATATGTTTATATCTTTTAAATATTGGATTTTCCTTATCTACACCATTTATGCAACTTTCATATACACTGGTATAATACCATTTTTGCTTTTCTTTATTTCTTTTTAGTGCACTCCATGCTTTTTCTTCCCCATATAATTCAATACAATCTTCTAAATCTTCTAAATTGCTTATTTTATCGCATGCTACAATTAATTTAGACCCTAAAGGAGCATTTTTAATTTGTTCAATAGTGTGTTGTTTTCTATCTTCCCACTCTAAAGATTTATCTGGTTCTGAGGCATCGTATACATAATCCCTAACTTCTTTTCCAAATTCTTTTTCGATATCATCAAATTCATGTGGAGTATCTTCTACAACATCGTGTAAAATTCCAGCTGCAACTACATTTTCATCACATCCATTTCTTTGTAATAGCATTCCAACTGTAAATGGATGAAAAATCATATCTACATCTTCTATTTTTCTTTTTTGACCTTTATGTGCTTTTGTTGCATAATATATAGCATATTCAATTTTATCTTTTCCTCTATTCATATATATCATTTCCTCCCGTATTTCTATTATAATATTAAAAAAGTTGTTCCTAAAACAGGTAATCACTCTTAATTAATATTAAATTTGTAACAATTATATAGCACTATATTAAATATTTCAAGTATAAACTGTTTACTTTTTCGACAAAAAGTGATAATATCTTTTTGTCGAAAAAGTATATTTTTTTAATCGTTTAAGGAGGTTTTTAGCATGAATTTGCATACTGGTCCTTTTACAGTCGAATTTCTTGGAACACCGGAAGCAGGAAAAACGACAACAATTCATCGGATAAAAGAAGAATTATCTGATAGTATGAACATCTCTATTCTTCGAGAATCTGCTGAAATTGTACCTGACTATTTTGGTAAAGGTACCTTGGAAGCACATTTCTGGATGCGTTTAACCACATCTAAATCAATGCTTGAAACAAAATATTCAGGTAATTCAGATGAAATATTCATAGTTGATCGTGGAATTATCGATACAATATTCTGGGATTATTATTATGGCTTGAATGGAACTATGTCTGCTGAAAAAGTTACACATGCAAATGTTTTCTTCCAAGACTTAGGAATGCTCCCCAATATTGTAATCTATCTTTCAACCACACCCGAAGAAGCCATTAAGCGACGTGGCGGTGAAGGTCGCATAGTTACCAAAGAGTTTGTAAGTAATTTTAACAATGCACTTTCTTCATTTCTGAAAACTGTTTCAATTCCGGTATATTCTTTAGATACAACTTTGATGTCTAAGGATGATGTTTTCCTTGATGTTAAAAATGCTATTGTCTCTGCTTATAATGCAAGAAGTTAGCTTACTACAAAACTTAAAATGAAATGCACAACTACAATATATGCGCATTTCATTTTTTTATTTCATTTTTGCATTTTTGATTATATTTTTTATTACAATTTCATTATTTCAAACAAATACCCCTATCAGCTACTTTTTTATTTGATATGAAATATTCTTGTCCCATGTATGTTAAAAGGCTTATATTTCCGTAATCTATAGTTCCATTTTCTTTTTTGTATTTTTCATCTACATTTACATTTAACACTTCTCCAATAAACATATCATGTGAACCCAATGGCTTTATTTCTTTTAATTTGCATTCTAAATTTATTGGGCAATTTTTAATTAACGGTGCTACTACAAGTTTAGCTTTTTCTTTTTCTAGTTTTGTTTCTTTAAATTTATCAACTGTTTTACCCGATTTTGTACCACAAAAGTCTGTTTCCCATACTAAACTTTTATCCGGTAAATTAATTACAAACTCTCCCATTTCTTTTATAATTTCATATGATTTTCTTGTTTTTCTTATTGATACATATACAAGTGGTGGTTCTGAATTTATAATTCCAGTCCATGCAATTGTAGTAATATTAGCATTTTCCATTGTTCCACAAGATACCATTACGACTGGTACTGGTGCTAATGCTGTTTGTGGCTTTAAACTTGATTTCAACTTATATCTCCTCCTCTTTACTTGGCTGATTCGAATTTTTATTGTCACTTTTTTGTGAATTTGTCATTATCCTTTCGAAAGATATTCTTCTTAATTCTTTATTTGCCTCTACTACTTTGATTTTCATTTTATCGCCAATTTTTAGAACTTCATTAGTTCTCTCTCCAATTAAATGTTTATGCTCATCATCATAAATAAAGTACTCATTTCCTAAATTTTCAAATCTAACTAAACCTTCAACTGTATTTTCCAATTCAACAA
The DNA here is from genome assembly GCA_900553225.1 of uncultured Clostridium sp. Classification (GTDB taxonomy): domain Bacteria; phylum Bacillota; class Clostridia; order TANB77; family CAG-508; genus CAG-492. Next base: position 31,686 of record USCV01000004.1, read on the forward strand.
ATACTCCAAATGATGTAATATTAGAAATAATTCCTTCATATTCATTTCCAATTTTATTGTGCATAAATTCAGCCATTTTAATGTCTATACTATCTCTTTCAACCTTTTGTGCAACTCTTTCTCTTTCAGATGAACTCTCTGAATATTTTACAGCTTCTATGCGATATTTTTCTAGTTCTTCTTCTGACAAATTATATTTTTTCTCTATATATTTTGAAATTATTCTGTGAATAAATAAATCTGGATATCTACGAATTGGAGATGTAAAATGGCAATAATATTTGCTTGCAATTCCAAAATGCCCTTTATTTTCACTTTCATATCTTGCAACTTTTAGAGTTCTTAAAACCAGATTAGATACTATTCTTTCCTCTCCGAGTACCTTTAATTTTTTCTAAAACTTCTGCAAATGCCTTTGGATGAATATTATCTTTGTTTCCTTTTATTTTATATCCAAAATTATATAAAAATTTATTTAATTCTTCTATTTTTTCTATTTCTGGAACTTCATGAACACGATAAATAAATGGTGCTTCTAGCCAGAAAAATTTTTCTGCTACTGTTTCATTTGCAATTAACATAAATTGTTCAATTATTTCATTAGAAATTGTGATTTCATATTTTTTTACGTCAATAGCAATTCCATCTTCATTTAAAATAATTTTACTTTCTGGTATATCTAAATCTAAGCTTCCCTCTTTATTTCTTCTATTTCTTAAAATTATAGCTAAATCCTTCATTCTTTTAAAATGAGGAATATATTTTTTGTGATTATCAATCATATTTTTATCATTTAGGTTTATATCTTCTAATGTATTTTCAGAATATTCTAGTAATTTTGTAACATCTGAATAATTCATTCTTTTAGTTACTTTTATTACACTTTTTTTGATATCTGATGAAATAACTTTTCCATCCTGATTTATCTCCATTAATACTGAAATTGCAAAACGATTTTGTCCTTCATTTAAACTACATATGCCATTTGAAAGTTCTCGTGGAAGCATTGGTATAACTCTGTCCATCATATATATACTTGTCCCTCTTAAAATAGCTTCTTTGTCTAATTTTGAACCTTCTTTTACATAGTGACTTACATCTGCTATGTGAACACCAAGAAGATATGTGTTATTATTAGTTTGTTCTACGCAAACTGCATCATCTAAGTCTTTGGCATCTTCACCATCTATTGTAAAAATTTCTTTTTTTCTTAGATCAAGTCTATTTTTTATTTCATTTTCATCTATAGTTTGTTTTATCTTTGTTGCTTCATTTATTACATCTTGTGGAAATTCATAAGGAAGTCTATATTCTTTAATTAAAGATAACATATCTACTCCTGCTTCATTAATGTTACCAATAACTTCTATTACCTTTCCTTCTGCATTTTTATTGATTTCTGGATATTTAGTTATTTTCACTATAACTTTGCAATTATCTTTCGCTTTTCCAAAGTTTTTCTTTGAAATATAAATATCCGTACCTAAATTCTTATCATCTGGAATAACAAATGCATAATTTCTACTTTTTTTAAATAACCCCACTACTGTATCTTTTTCATGTTTTAATATTTTTATAATTTTTCCTTCTTTATGCAAATTTTCTTCGACTCTTTCTTGTAATTCTACTAAAACTTTATCGCCATTCATTGCATTTTTTGTGTTTTTTTCTGCGACAAAAATTTCCTCATTACTATTTTCTATTGTAACAAATCCAAAACCTTTTTGGTTTGCTCTAAAAGTGCCCATAATATATTTAGATGTGTCGATTATCTTATATTTTGACTTTCTATTTATTTCTATTTTATTTTCTTCTACAAGTTTTTTTAAGACTGTTCGAAAGTCTTCATATTCATTTTTAGGCACGTTTAACAAATTGGCCATTTCTTTTGCTTTCATTGGTATATAATTTGAATCATTCATAAATTCTAATATTATTTTTTCTTTTTCGTCCATATCTTTCCCTTTCTTGCAAAAAAACAATTCTCATTTTATGCGTTTTTTTTTATTATATTTAAATTTAAAAAATAAAAGATGGAGAACTTTTTTTGTTTTTCCATCTTTTATTATTACTTTAGATTACATATATTATTCCTAAAGCTATTGCCAACACAATAAATAAAACTCCAAAAATAATAGTCCATCTCTTTAACTTTCCTTCTTTTGTTCTTCCTTTGTTTTTTTCGAAAAAGTTATTTGTTGATGAGCCTGTTATAGTTGCAGAGGCTCCTGCTGTTTCTTTTGTTTGTACAGTAGCAAGTATGATTAAAGCTATACAAACAATAACATATAATCCTAATACTACATATTTTGCAATTTGCATTATTTTTTACACTCTCCTTATTTTTATTAACTTAAATCATTGTTATTTTAGCATATATATTAGAAAAATGCAAATATATTATTCACTTTTTATTATATTTTATATAATTGTGCTAATATCTACTAAATAAAATATTTAAAACCTTAATTTATTTATGCTGTTTCTGCATTCTTATTTGATGCTATTCTTTTGTTTTTATGTTTTTTTTCTTCTTTATTTTCACTTAATATTACTTCTGGTTTTTTTCCATACAAAATTGTTTCCTTTGTAATAATACATTTTTCTATTTTTGGATTTGATGGTATTTCAAACATGATGTCTCTCATTATATCTTCAATTATAGATCTTAAACCTCTAGCACCTGTTTTTCTTTCTATGGCTTTATCCACAATTAGTTCCAATGCTTCTGGCTCAAATTCTAATTCAACATTATCTAGTTCAAATAATTTTTTATATTGTTTAACTAATGCGTTTTTAGGTTTTGTAACAATGTCTATTAGAGCTTTCCTATCTAGTTCTTCTAATGTTGCGATAATTGGAAGTCTACCAACAAATTCTGGTATTAATCCAAACTTTAATAGATCTTGTGGTAATAGTTGTTCAAAAACTTTATATTTATTTATATCTTTTTTACTTTCAATTTGTGCTCCAAAACCTATTGATTTTTTGCCTGTTCTATCTTTTACAATGTTTTCTAATCCCTCAAATGCTCCTCCACAAATAAATAGAATATTTTGTGTATTTATTTGTAAAAATTCTTGATGTGGATGTTTTCTACCACCCTGAGGCGGTACAGATGCAACTGTTCCTTCAATAATTTTTAATAAGGCTTGTTGCACTCCTTCTCCACTAACATCTCTTGTAATTGATGGATTTTCTGATTTTCTTGAAATTTTATCTATTTCATCAATGTAAATAATTCCTTTTTCTGCTTTTTCTATATCATAATCTGCAGCTTGAATTAATTTTAATAGTATATTTTCAACGTCTTCTCCTACATATCCAGCTTCTGTTAAAGTAGTAGCATCAGCTATCGCAAATGGTACATTTAGAATTTTTGCCAAAGTTTGTGCAAGTAAAGTCTTTCCACAACCCGTTGGACCTAATAATAATACATTGCTCTTTTGTAATTCTACATCATCTTTCTTATTTTTTTGGTTTCCAATACGTTTATAGTGATTATATACTGCAACGGCTAATGTTTTTTTAGCCTCCTCTTGCCCAATTACATATGAATCTAAAATTTCTTTTATTTCAGCTGGCTTTAAAAGTTCATCTTTTTCATTATTAATTGTATATGTTAGATCATCTTCTTCACACATATCATCTTCTAATATATTTGTACATATTTTTATACATTCATCACAAATATACACACCTGGTCCTGCAATAATTCTTTCTACCGTATCTTGTGTTTTTCCACAAAATGAACATTTTATATTTTTTGCTTGGTCATTTCTTGCCATTGATACACTCCTTTATTTCTATTTCTTTTTATATTATGCTCTTTTGTTCATAATGCCATCAATTAATCCATATTTTAGTGCTTCTTCAGCTGTCATATAATTATCTCTTTCAGTATCTTTCATAATAACTTCTAAGCTTTGACCTGTTCTCTCACTTAACAATTTATTTAATTTTTCTCTTGTTTTTACCATATGGTCAGCATGTATTTTTATTTCTGTTGTTTGACCTGATAAACCGCCGCCACCAATTAAAGGTTGATGTATTAAAATCTCAGCATTTGGAGTAGCAAATCTTTTTCCTTTTTCTCCTGATGCAAGAAGTACAGCTCCCATACTTGCTGCCATACCTATACAAATTGTAGAAACAGGACATTTTATATAATTCATTGTATCTACTATCCCCATTCCATCTGTAATTGAACCTCCTGGACTATTAATATATAAATATATTTCTTTGTCTGGATCTTCTGATTCTAAGAATAATAATTGTGCAATTACTAAACTTGCAGAAGCTTGATTTACATCTTCTCCTAAAAATATAATTCTATCTTTTAATAATCTTGAAAAAATATCATATGATCTTTCTCCTTTTGATGTTTGTTCAATTACATATGGAACTAAACTATTTCTTTCTAACATAACTTGCCTCCTCATTTTTATTCTTTTTGAATTTTATAATATAAATGTAATTTTTTCAATAGATTTTTATATTATTTATATTTTACATTTTATTAACTAATTGTTCTATCGCAAAATATCTCTTAAAAACTTTATATGATAGCTTTAACTTATATATAAAAAAGTTAATGGCGCATTTATTATTTAATATTACCACTAACTTCTTTGTATCTTACTATTTTATTTTTGCATTATCTACTATGTATTGTACCGCTTTTTCTGTTTTCATGCTATTTTCTAAATATTGTTTTAGTTCTTCATTACCTAGTAATTCTTCTTCTTTTCTTCCATAATTAGTAGCCATTTCTTTTACTTTATTTGCAATTTCTTCTTCACTTACTTCAATTTTAGCATCTTTTCCAATAGCTTCTAATACTAATCTAGATTTAACAGATTTTTTAGCTTGTTCTTCAAATTCTTTTCTAAATTCTTCTTCTGATTTATTCATCATTTTTAAATATTGATCTAATTTTAGTCCTTGATATGATAATCTAACTTCAACATCTTTTACCATATTATCGACTTCTGTTTCTATCATTCCTGATGGAATTTCTATTTCAACTTGATCACAAACTGTTTTTATAGCTTCTTCTTCTGTTTCATATTTTGCTCTATTTTTGTTTTCTTCTTCTAATTTTTCTTTAATGCTAGCTTTTAGTTCTTTTAATGTATCAAATTCGCTAACATCTTTTGCAAATTCATCATCAATAGTTGGTAATTCTTTTCTTTTAATTTCATGTAATTTTACTTTAAACACTGCATCTTTTCCAGCTAATTCTTTTGAAAAATACTCTTCTGGGAATTTTACATTAATATCTTTTTCTTCATCAATTTTCATTCCAATTATTTGATCCTCAAATCCAGGAATAAATGTATTGCTTCCAATCTCTAATTCGTGATTTTCTGCTTTTCCACCTTCAAAGGCAACATCATCTACAAATCCCTCAAAATCAATTACAGCAATATCTTTCTTTTCAACTGGTCTATCTTCAATTGTAATTAATCTAGAATTTTTTTCTGCCATATGAGAAATTTCATGTTCAATGTCTTCATCAGATACAGTATACTCTATTTTCTTTAATTCTATACCTTTATATTTTCCAAGTTTTACCTCTGGTTTTGTTTGAATAATTGCTGTGAAAATTAAATCTTGTCCTTTTCCAATTTGTGTTACTTCAATATCAGGTTTACTAACTGCTTCTATATTATTTGCTTTTAGCTCTTCTGCATATATATCTGGAACGATTTCATTAAATGTATCTTCATAAAAAATTTCTGAACCATATTGTTTTTCAATTATCTTCATTGGTGCTTTTCCTTTTCTAAATCCAGGGATTGTAAAATATTTCGCTGTTTTAGTATAAACTTTTTTCATTCCCTCATCAAATTTAGCTGCTTCTACTGTGAATGTTAATTTTAATTCATTATCTTTTTTAGTTTTTTCTACTTTTATACTCATTTTTTTCATCCTTTCTACGCTATTTAAATAAACTTAGCTTTTTTATTATACCACATTTTGTAAATTTTGCAATAGTAACAGTTGCTATTTTCTTATTTGTTACTAATTTCTTAAATTATATATTATAAAATTATAATCTATTTAAAATTAATCTTCTATTTTTATCAAATCAAAGTTTAAATAATCTGAACTGACCAATTGAAACTTTATTCCTTCTACGATTTCGTTTATTGCCTCCATATGTGATTTACCATGTAAGTGCCCATAATAGCACCTTTTCACGTTATATTGTTTCATTGTACTAAAAAATTCTAAATGATTATTTTTCATTATATTTTTTGAATTTATTGGTGGATAGTGCATAAAACAGATGATTTCTTTATCTATGCCAAATTGCTTTATTCCATCTTCAATTGAAAGTTTTAATCTTTCATTTTCGCGATGTATCATTTTATTGCTATTTTCACTGTCTTGTAATGACCATCCTCTTGTTCCTACAATTATTTTATTATTATATAAATATGCTGAATTGTAAATAAAATCTATTTTTTTAAACCCATTCTCATTTAGATAATTTTTCATTTTATTTAATGTTGACCACCAATAATCATGATTACCTTTTAGTAATAATTTCGTTCCTGGCAATTTAGATAAGTATTTAAAATCTTCAAAGGCATCTTCTAAATGCATAGCCCAAGAAAAATCTCCCGGTAATACAACTAAATCATCTTCTTTGACCTTTTTTATCCAGTTATTTTTTATCTTATTTGCATGGTCGTTCCAATTTTCACCAAATATATTCATTGGTTTATCTTGCCCGAATGATAAATGTAAATCTCCTATAACATAAATAGACATACTTTTTTCCTTATTATTTATTTAGGTTTTATTGGTTCCTATAACCTTTCATCCTTATTCTTCTCCAATTTTCAAATTTGGAATTGCATTTAATGTTAAATCTGATATTTTTCCATTTATATAATTATAATATCCAGCTGATGCTATCATTGCAGCATTATCTGTGCAATATACTGGTTCTGGATAATATATTTTCATACCATGTGTTTTTTCTAGTTTTATAAACTCACTTCTAATATAACTATTAGCAGACACACCTCCAGCTAGAGCTATTTTATTAATGCCTAATTGTTTAGCTGCTTTTAATGTATTTTCTAAGAGAATTTCAGTAACTGTATGTTCAAAACTTGAACATAAGTCTGCTTTATTTATTTCTGGATTTTTATGATGCATATTTATAATAGCTGTTTTTATTCCGCTAAAGCTAAAATCTAAGTTATTGAAATGTGTCTTTGGTATTGGGATATTTGGCTCTCCCTCTTTTGCTAGTTTATCAATTTTAGGTCCCCCTGGATATCCAAGTCCTATTACTCTTGCGACTTTATCAAATGCTTCTCCTATTGCATCATCACGCGTTTTTCCTAAAATTTCAAATTCTTTATAATTTTTTATATGTACCAAGTGTGTATGTCCTCCTGATATAACTAAACATAAACATGGTGGCTCTAATTCCTTATGTGTTATATAGTTTGCTGCTATATGTCCTTCAATATGATTAGTTCCAATTAGAGGTTTATTTAGTGCATAACTAAGTGCTTTAGCATATGAAACTCCTACAAGCAATGCACCTACAAGTCCTGGTCCATAAGTACATGCTACTACATCTATATCGTTAAAGCTTACATTTGCTTCATTTAGTGCCTGTTTTACAACACTAGAAATATTTTCAACATGGTTCCTAGAAGCAATTTCTGGTACAACTCCTCCAAATCTTTCATGTATTTTTATTTGTGTATTAATTACATTTGAAAGAACTTCTCTACCATTTTTTACAATGGCACAAGAAGTTTCGTCACAACTCGATTCAATTCCTAACACAATGATATCTTTCATTTTCTTTCTTCTTTCTATTTATATATTAATTCCTAATGCATATGAAACTATAGTTAATATTCCTTTTATTATTAAATTAATAACTGGTGAAATAATAATACTTGCTATTCCTAAAACCCATATTGCAATAAATACAATATAAAATATATATTGGTTATTATCAAACCATACTTGCGCACTTCTTGGTAAAAAGTGTCTTAATATTTTCGAACCGTCTAATGGTGGAAGTGGAATTAGATTGAATACACCTAATCCTATATTAACACATATTAACTGCATGAAAAACACAGTAATTAATTCTGCATATATTAATTTCATATTAGAAAACAAATTAAATTTTATCATAATACCTAATATGAAAGCAGATACAAAAGCAAGTATGATATTCATTAGTGGTCCTGCAAATGATACTATTGCTTCTCCTTTAGAAACACTAATGTTTTTCTTAAATCTAGATGGGTTTATTTGTACTGGTCTTCCCCATCCAAATTTTGCAAATACAAGCATTATAAAACCAACAGGTTCAATATGCTTTAGTGGATTTAGTGTTAACCTTCCTTCTCTTCTCGGAGTATCATCTCCTAATTTATCAGCAGCAAAAGCATGCGCAAATTCGTGAAATGTCATAGCTATAATAACTGCTGGAAGTGATAAAACTAGCGATAATAAGCTATTTGGATTGTTTATGTATCCAGCTAAATTCCATAAAACAATTATTCCAAGTACTATATATAAAGATCTTTTGTCAAAGTTAAACATTATTATTTTCCTTCTTGTTATATTTAGATTTTAAAAGAAAAATCTATAAAACTTAAATTTTCTAAGCTAAAGGTTTCATTGTTGGGAATAATAAAACGTCTCTTATTGAAGCAGAATCTGTAAGTAGCATTATTAATCTGTCTAATCCTATTCCTAATCCTCCTGTTGGTGGCATTGCATGTTCTAGTGCAGTTACAAAGTCTTCATCCATCATGCCTGCCTCATCATCACCTTTTTGTTTAGCTTCTACTTGTTTTAAAAATCTTTCATATTGATCAATCGGATCATTTAATTCTGAATAAGCATTTCCATATTCTCTACCACCAATAAATACTTCAAATCTTTCTGTTAATCTAGGATCTTCTTTTTTTCTTTTTGCAAGTGGTGATATCTCAACTGGATAATCCATTACAAATGTTGGTTCAATTAATGTTTCTTCAACATACTCCTCAAAGAATTGATTAATTATATGTCCTCTTGTCTCCTTACCTGGCTCTAATGTTAATCCCTTTTCTGCTAATAGTTTTTGTGCTTCTTCATCTGTAGTAATTTCATTAAAGTCTATTCCTGTTACTTCCTTTATACTTTCAATCATAGTTATTCTTTTCCAACTTGGTGTTAAATCAATTTCTTGTCCTTGATAAGTAATTTTTGTTGTTCCCAAAACGTTTCTAGCAATTGTAGAGATGATTTCTTCTGTTAAATTCATCATGTCATTATAGTCTTTAAACGCTGCATATAATTCCATATTTGTAAATTCTGGATTATGTTTTATGTCCATTCCTTCATTTCTAAATAATCTACCAATTTCATATACTTTATCAAATCCACCTACAATTAATCTTTTTAAATATAATTCTGGCGCTATTCTTAAATACATATCTAAATCTAAAGTATTATGATGTGTAATGAAAGGTCTTGCTGCATCACCTGTTACTATCGTATTTAAAATTGGTGTTTCAACTTCCATATATCCTTTTTCATCTAATATTCTTCTTAATTCTTTAATAATTTTACTTCTTTTTACAAATGTTTCTTTTACTTCTGGATTTACTATTAAATCTACATATCTTTGGCGATATCTTAAGTCTGTATCTTTTAAACCATGATATTTCTCTGGAAGTGGTCTTAAAGACTTAGATAATAATTTTAATTCTTTTGCATGAATAGAAACTTCTCCTGTTCTTGTTTTGAATACAAATCCTGTTATTCCTATTATATCTCCTATGTCATCTTCTTTAAAGTCTTTATAACTTTCTTCACCTAAATCGTTAATACTTACATAACTTTGTATTTTTCCTTGTGAATCTTGTATATGGCAAAAAGATGCTTTTCCCATAATTCTCTTTGCTATTATTCTTCCAGCAATCGTAACATCTTTTCCTTCTAATTCATCATAGTTTTCTATTATATCTTTGCTAGTATGAGTTCTATCAAATTTTGTTATTTTATATGGATCTTTCCCATCTTTTTTTAAATTTTCTAATTTTTCTCTTCTTACCCTTACTAATTGGTTTAAATCAATTTCATTTTCTTGATTGTTTTCCATAAAAAAACCCCTTTTCTCCTATATTTGCTTGATTATTATATATCAAATTTTATATTTTGTAAAGATTTTTATGAAATTAACATAAATTGCGTACTGTTGCTATTGAAAATATATAATATCTATATTTCAAACCGCTTTTCTCATCTCAATTGCATGATTAATCGCACTTTGTGTTATATCTCCACTTGACATTCTTGCAATTTCTTCAATAATTTCTTCTTCTGTTAATCTTTTTACAGATGTTTGGGTTCTTTCATTTTCAACTTTTTTACTTATATAATAATTATAATCGCCCTTTGCAGCTATGCTTGCTTGATGTGTTATACATAATACTTGGTGATTTTTTGATATTAATTTCATTTTTTCTGCTACAGACTTTGCAGCTTTTCCACTTATTCCTGTATCTATTTCATCGAAAACCATAACTGGAACTTTGTCACTATCTGCTAAAACTGTTTTTATAGCTAACATTATTCTAGATATCTCTCCACCAGATGCAATTTTAATTAATGATTTTTCTTCATCACCTATATTAGTACAAATCATAAATTCAATATCATCTATTCCATTTTCATTAAATTCTATAAGTTCTTTTATACTTACTATAAATTTAGCATTTTTCATTTCTAGGTCTTTTAGTTGTTCATTTATTTTTTTATTTAATATTTCAGATTCTTTTGTTCTTATTTGATTCATTTTTCTACTTAAATTTGACATTAGTTTTCTTGTTTTTTCTAACTCTATTCTTAATTTTTGGTTATTTTCTTCCATATTTTCTATACTTGTTATATCGTTTTCTAATTGTTCTTTATATTCTAAAATTTCTTCTATGCTGTTTCCATACTTTCTCTTTAATGAATATATAGTATCTAACCTTTCTTCAATTTCTACTCTATTCGATTCATCAAATAAGTTTTCTTCTTTTTGACTTGCAATATCTCTTCCCAATTCTTGTATATCATAATATGTACTTTTTAATTGTGATAAGTTCTGTTTGTATTTAGAATCAAATTCTTCTATTTTTTCAAGAGATCTAATTGCAATACTAAGTGCTTCCATTGCATTTTCATTTAACGCTTGATCTGCTTCCATTAGATTTTTGCTAATCTTTTCGCTATTTAACATAACATTTCTTTTTGCTTCTAATTCTTCTTCTTCTCCATTTTTTAGATCTGATTCTTCTATTTCTCTTAACTGATATTGCAATAAGTCTAACTTTCTTTGTTTTTCCTTTTCATCTCCGTAATTTTCTTTTAATTGCTTTTTTATTTTATTATAGCTAGAATATAGCTTTTGGTACTCACTTTTTATCTCTAGAACTTCTTCTCCAATAAAATAATCTAAGTAATGTATATGTGATTGTTTATTCATTAATTTTTGTGTATCGTTTTGCCCATGAATATCTATAATTTCACTCATGAATTGCTTTAATTCATTAACCGTTACTAGTCTTCCGTTTATTTTACACGAATTTTTTCCATTCAAATAGACTTCTCTTGAAACTATAATATTTCCATCAATTGATTTTTCATTTTCTGGCAAATATAAGCTCATTTCTATAAATGAGTGATTTTCTCCTCTTCTAATCATTTCTTTTGAGAATCTTCCACCACAAATAATTCCGAAGAGAATCTATAATTAGAGTTTTTCCAGCTCCTGTTTCTCCTGTTAAAACATTAAAACCACTATTTAAATCTATAGCTAGATCATTTATTATACCGATATTTTTTATATGAAGTGTAGAAATCATTTTTACAAACCTCCGTTTTCTGAACTTATGTTTGTATTTTATATCTTTTATTTTACTTTGTCAATACGTTCTTTGTTTTATTTGTTAAAATTTCACTAAAAAAAGAGTACCAAGTAATTTTATCAATCCTTGATACTCTTGTATTTTAATGTTTGGTGACCCGTACGGGAATCGAACCCATGATTCAGCCTTGAGAGGGCTGCGTCTTAACCGCTTGACCAACGGGCCTTGAAAGTCGCTAAATATATTTATAACATATTTAGTAACACTTCGTCAATCCCTATTTTAAAATTATATTGATTTTTCAATCAATATAATCTTGAAATAATATAGAATACGGATATATATCTTTTGGGAAATTTGGTGTGCTCTGTTTCATCTAAATTACATATTATCTTCTAATATTATTTTAAAAATTTCCCTTAGTCTTTCATCATTTTTTGTTAAATATAAATAGCCAATCAATCCTTCAAAAGCAGTAGAATACATATATTCTTCTACATTAGCATTTTTAGGCAAGTGATGATTTTCAGCATTTCTTCCTCGTCTTACAATATCTTTTTCATCTTGTGTTAAGTTTGGTTCTATTTTTTTCAAAATATCAGCTTGTGCTTTAGCCTTTACATATTTAATTGCCTCAATATGTAATCTATGTGGTTTTAACTTTGTTTTATTTATTAAATGTGTACGTATTAATAATTCATAAACACTATCACCTACATATGCCCATGTAAGTGGCGATAATAAATTAATGTCAACCTCATTTTTTTCCCTATCTATTAAATCTATCACTTTTTCCTCCTATTTCGTTACTTTTTCAAGTGTTATTTTACCAATTTTGCCGCTTCTAAAGTCATCTAATATAATACATGATATTTTTTCGTCATCAATCCTTCCGCCTGAAACAATGGCACCTCTTTTTCTCGCAATTAATTTCATTATTTCATATATTTTTTCATTTTCTTCTAAATCTTGACCCAAAATTTCATCTATTTCTTCATTGTCTAACTTATACCTGTCTATTATTCTTTCTTTATATTCTTGTAATAAATATTTAAGTAATTGAAATGCAATTTCTGTTTTTTCTAATACATCATCTTTGATTGTACCAGTGTAAGCCAAATTAAGCGCAACTTCTTCTGACTCAAATTTTGGCCATAAAACCCCTGGTGTATCCATAAGTTCTATTCCAGCTTCTAGTCTAATCCACTGTTTTTGTCTTGTAACGCCTGGTCTATTTCCAACTTGTGCAGAAGATTTTCTAGTAATACGATTAATGAAAGAAGATTTACCTACATTTGGAATTCCTAATACTAATACTCTTGTAGCTTTTCCAATTCTTCCTTTATTTTTATATTTTTCTTCACTCTGCTCTGAAATCTTTTTTATTTTGTAAATTACATCATTAATGCCCTTTCCAGAATTCGAGTCTGTTATTACAGCGGGAATATTTTGTTTTTCAAAATGCGAAACCCACTTTTTTGTTTCTTTTTCATCTGCCAAATCACTTTTGTTTAAAATTATAATCTTTTTCTTATCTTTAATGTCCTTTTTTATATCTGGATTTTGACTAGATATTGGAATTCTTGCATCTACAATTTCTACTACAATATCAATTAGTTTTAAATCCTCAATAATTTGTCTTTTGGTTTTTGCCATATGTCCTGGGTACCAGTTGATACTCGTTGATGGTAAACTTTTTGTATCTTCATTCATTTTTTTATTCTTTCTCATTTCTCTTTTTTGATGCATATCCATTTTAATCACTTCCTTTTTACAACTTGTAAGTTATCGCTCTAATCATTTTTTATTTTCTTATTTTCAAATACTAACAGTATACTAAATATTATTTCTATTACTATCATCATTGTTGCAAGAATATAATTTGCAAAGTTTAAACCAACTATTAGAGATAATATTGGAATAATTATTGACAATACCATATATGTTTTTGAATTATATAACCAACTATATGGTAATAAATGTGCTCCAAATATCATAGCAATAACCATTAGCATTTTATCTGGCATTGTAGGATAAATCCACATTGCTATTAAAAGATATATCATTTGATTTACAGAGAATAATATTCCTAACTTATTTAATGGATTACTTTTATCTTGAAATTGTATCTTTAATATTTTAGATATTAAAAATGATATTGGTAATAATGGTGCAGTACAACAAAATGTTAATAGATTTTTTGTTAATATAGGTAAATTTGTTATTTGTACTATTAAAACCATAGACCATATTATTATTGACGCAATAATAAAGTGAATGCCTTTCTTTTGCTTTTTACTACAATCTTTTTTTAATTCTTCTAAACTCATTCTTACTTCTCCTCTAAAAATTACTATTTTATTTCATCAAGTTTCTTTTGCTCTTTTATTTCTAATTTTTTCCTTTCTCTTTCAAGTTCTTTTAAACTCTTTTTAGGTGTTGGCATTTCTTCCGGCATCGTTCCACCAATATCTGCAATTGCCTTTCTAACTTTTTTTCCTACCTCAT
>USCV01000005.1 GCA_900553225.1 uncultured Clostridium sp.
CCGATCTATCATTAATATAATTATAAGAATTTTATAACATAAAATTTCTTAAATTACTATTGTACTTTTGGTGCAATTTTTCATTAAATTTTGCACCAAAAGTGCAAAATTTATAAAAATGTTTATTTTCGCAATTTTTTATGTTACAATATATTTTGATGTGAGTAAGTTAGGAGGTTTCTGTTTTGTATAATATTATTGTAATTGATGACCATAAAATGTTAAGAGAAATGATTTCTGAAACATTAAATACAAGAGGATTTAATGTTGTTGCTTCCAGTGGAGATGCAAAAGACTCTGTATCTTTATGTGAAAAATTTAAACCTGACTTAATTTTAATGGATATTTGTACTGAAAACAATTCAAGCGGATTAGCATATTCAAAAATAATAAAAGAGAACTTTCCAAGTGTGAAAATTATACTTATGACTGGTGTACCAGATTTAACATTTATAGACAAGGCAAAAGCTAATAATGTTGATAGTTTTATTTATAAGAATATTAGTAGTAATTCTCTTATAACTACTATCCAAAATACTATTGATGGCTATTCTTTATATCCAAGTTCTAATAGTCCTAAATCCAATATTCCTGATGTTTTAAAGAATCTAACAGATACTGAATTAGGTGTTCTAACTGAGTATTGTAAAACATTAGATAGAGATGAAGTTGTAAAAAAACTTGGAATATCTGTAAGAACCCTAAAATCACATATTTCATCTATTTATGCAAAAACTGGTTATAATAATTTAGCAAAACTTGCAATATATTGTGTGGGTAATAGTTTAATAGTTCCAAACCTAGAAACTCCAAAAGAGTAAAAGAATAACTGCTATTTCAATCTTAGCAGTTATTTTTTATTGATATATTTACCGAAAACTCTGGAACTGTTGAAATATAGAACATTCCTCCTAGTTTTTTTACTTTTCTTCTCATATCTTTTATTCCCTGATTTTCTGTAATAAATTCATTTGACTTTCTTCCATCATTAGTTATTATCATATATGTTTCTTCTAATGTTTCCTTTATATTTACAAATACCTTTGAACTTCCTGCGTGTCTTATTGCATTTGTAGTTGCTTCTCTTATTATTTCAAAGAACACTTTTGCAGTTTCTTTATTTTGTGGTAGTTTTCCATCTATAATAATGTCTGTTCCGTTTTTCTTATGTATTTTTATTAAATTTTCTAGGTTTGTATTTGTGTCATCTGTATCTTCAATATCTATGAACATTTTTTGTATCATAAATTTTATTTCTTCAAAATTTTCTTGGGTTATATTTTCTTTATTTAAATATTGTTGCAGTATGGAAAGATTTTGTCCTAATATATCGTGATATTTGTTTTTTAATTTTAGCAGATTCTTTTCCTTTTCTAATTCTTCTATATTGTCAATACTTAATAATATTTTTTTATTATTCTCTTTCAACTTTTTATTTTGCCCATTTAACTTTTGATGTAATTTATATTCTTCTGTTATATCAAATGTAATTATCTCATTATTGTTTATAACAAAAATATAATATTTATTTTCTACTTTTACACAATAATTTTTATCTAGCTGGTCTATACTTTGTTTTATTATATTTGTTACATAATCTTTCTTTATATTTAATTTGTCTAGTATTTCATACATTTTATTGTTTATTAATTTTGCTTTCTTACCTTTTAATACTAAAATTCCAAACTCACATTCATCTATAACTTTTTTTATCGAGAAATCTGTAATAGTTTCTTTTTTGTAATATCTAAAATACATATATGTAATTGAAATAATTTCGTATATTATGCCTAGTAATGCAATTATAAATAAGATATTTCTCGATATGCTTTCTTGCATAAACAATGCTATAAGTATTGTTATAAAAACAATATATTCTAGTGCATAATCTGTTATATTTTTATTTATTATTCCTTTTTTCAGTATGATTTTTAGAATCTGCCATACCAATAAAATGCACAATACACCTATTATAATTGCTATCATATTACTAATTTTCTCCTCTTAAAATTTTCAATTTTATAGTTGTTCCATCTTCATCTACTATTTGCTCAATTTTCAATAATTTTTCTAATTGTAATTTTTCTATTTCTTTTTTGAAGTTCTTATGTTTGCTATCAAATAAATATTTTATTTCTGTATATGAATTGTTTACTTGTATATATAGAATAAAATTAGTTTCTTTAAATTTCATTATTGTTTCAAATATAATCTCATAAATATTTGCTGTTTCTCCACTACTTATCTCAAAATTATTTGTTTTCAAAACTCCATTTATTCCTAGTGCTTGTGCTTCTATTAACATTTCATTTATGATTATTTCTAGTCTTTTGTTATCATATTTTTCTTTGTTATAGCTTGATATTACTAAACTACTCATTCTTTTACAATAATTTAGTAGTAGTTTTATATTTCGCATTTTATCTATGTCTGTTATTTTCATTTCTTTTATTAGTATATCTATCAAGTTTCTTTTCTGCTCTATCTTTTCATCTAGTAACTCTATAATTTCGCTTTTTAATTTTGTTTCATATATTTCTGTTGCTATTCTTCTTTGCTTTTGTAAAATTTTCTCTTGTTCCATAAGTTCTTGTTGTATTAACTTCAATTTTTCTTCATATTCATTTATCTTGCTATAATCTTTTTCTTCTATTGAATAACCACCACTTATAGCCTTAACATTTTTTACAATGTTGTTATCTTTATATGTATTTTTTACTTTATTATCTTTTATATCATTTATTATGTTTTCTTTTAGATTTATGGAATGATTTGTTGTAATTCTAGTTTTTCGATCTTGTGATATGATTTCTAATGGCAAATTTGAATTTTTAAATATTTTCTTATATCTAAAATTATTTGGTATTAAATTAAAGTCAAGCATCATTTCTAATCCCACACAAAATAATGTTCCTATTATTACCGACATATTTGTTTTTCTTATTACTGGAATATTTTTTATATATAAAAATGTATATACTAAACCAATTAAAATAATTATTGATATTGAAATTATGTTTTTGCACCCTTTGTTTTTGCTTGATTTTATTAGATTTATTATTGCTACTACTATTAAGCATAGAATCCAAGCAACTATTATAAAATACCCAATATTATGATTATAATCATTTATATTGCTTTTTATTTTGAATACAATATTGTGTAAACTATTTGTAATTACTAATAAGAATAGTATTGTTGATATAATTATTGTGGCAATTCTTCTTTTTTTATTCTTACTGTTTATTAAATAACTACTACAATTATAATAAAATGTTGGAATCAGCAATAGTGGTATGTAATACAAATACCACAGTATTTCTGTTGCATACCCTGTTGTATATGTTTTAAGCATTCTTAGTACCATCCAAAATGCTAATAGCACACCTATTGATAATACATATTTTTTTAGTGTTTTATCAAATATTCTTATATATAATAGTGTTATCCATATTGTATATATTGCCAATGCTAATACCGTTTGTTGAGTCTGTGTCATATTTACCCCTTTTTATTTTTGATTTTGCTATAAATTTTATTTGTCTATAATATAATAACATAATAGCAGATTTTCTATTTTTTTTCAACATATAGCAAAATACTAGCCTCTTATAGCTAGTATTTTATAACTTTCATTTTTCTTTTCATAAGGCTCTTCAAGCACATATTATCTACAACTACCACCAGCCTCTACTATATCACCATTTTCATCTATTTCTATGAGATAGCTATATTCTTTATCATTTAATTTGCAATTAAGATGAATAGTTTGACTTGACTCTTCTGCTGGTTCTTTTTTTTCAGCCCCAATTTATAATCAAAGGAGAGAAAACTCTACATATTACAGCATTCTTTCATTTTATCACAAGGAACAATCATCATGATTTGTTAATCTATAATCAAATTTACATACTCACCACCAGCTTTATTATAAACATGTTTTCCTACTATTGTCAAATCTCGTTTCTTGATAACAATAAAATTTATCTAAAATTCAATACTCTATTTTTTCATTGACTAATGTACATTTATACCGTTAACTTGTATTTTTATATTTTAACACCTTGTTCATTTAAAAATTTAATACAATCTTTTAAATATGGCTCTTCTATAATTCCTATGAATGTGGCAGTAAGTGTTTTGACACCGTATTTTCCTTTATATTCTATAATATCATCTACATATATCTTTGTTTTTAATTTATTTTGTTTACCAAATTTTTAAATTTATTTCCTCTTTCTGCAAAGTTCTTAAACATATCAAAACTAGCACTTGCTGGCGAGAATAAAACAATTTCTCCTTTTTTTGCAACTCTATAAGCGGTTTGTACTGTTTCTTCTAAACTTTCACATTGATAGATATCTAAAGTTTTTCCCTCTTCTTCTAGTTCTTGACTTACTGCTGAAAAAATCTTTTTTGATGTTGCCCCTATCAATATTAAAGAACTAACGTTTTCTATAATTGGTTTTGCAATTGGTGTATAGTCTAAGTGTTTATCATATCCACCTGCAATTAGAACTATTTTTTCATCAAATGATTTTAATCCTGCTATTGTTCTTGTAGGACTTGATGCGATTGAATCATTATACCATTTTACTCCGTCTATTTCTTTTATAAATTCTAGTCTATGTTCTACACCTTTAAATTTTGTAATCGCTTTTATTTGTGTATCTATATCTACTAAAGAAGCGGTTGCCGCAATTGCAGCACAAATGTTCTCACAATTGTGAACTCCTCTTAAGATTATATTCTTAGAGCTAACTATATGTCTTCTTATACTATCTTGGCAAGACTTTATTATTCCATCATCATAAATAATACCATTATCTAATTTTTCCTTACTACTGAAGAAAATTACTTTTCCATTTGCCCTATCTGCAAAATTTCTTGTAATATCATTATCATAGTTTAACACTAAAATGTCATTTTCATTTTGATGTTTAAAAATATTAGCTTTTGATTCTATATATTCCTCATAACATTTATGTATATCTAAATGGTTTGGAGATATATTAGTAACTACACTAATATTTGGGCTAATATCCATATCCATTAGTTGAAAACTGCTTAATTCTAAAACAACAATGTCTTCTTTGGTCATTTCTTTTACTTTTGTAAATAAAGGAATTCCAATGTTTCCTCCTAAATAACAATTATAACCTTTTTCTTTTAAAATCTCATAAATCAAACTTGTTGTAGTTGTTTTTCCATCGCTTCCTGTAACACCAATTACCTTACATGGACATAATTTCATTAACATCTCTATTTCAGATGTAATAATTGCACCATTTTTTTCTTCTTCTATTAATTCTCTTGTATCTGGTCTACAACTTGGTGAACGGAATATAACATCAAATCCATGAAGTTTTGAAAGATAATCTTTTCCAAATGACATTCCCATACAAAGGTTTGATATTTTATCTATTACATTTTTATCTATTTTGTCTATTTCTTTATTATCAAATACTGTTACATTTGTTCCTAAACTTGCAAAATAATCTAATAATGGAAGATTACTTACTCCCATACCTATAATTGCTACTTTTTTGCCTGATATGTACTGATTAAATTCTTCTAATCTTTCATTTTTATAACTCAATATAATTACCTCCTAAAACATGTTCTCTAATATATTATGTTCATTTTTTTTATTTGTCAATCATGCCATAAATTATTATATAACAAAAATTTTTTTAAAACAACTAGTATATTTTTAAAAATTTGAAACAAAATATAGTTATCACGTATCATGAATGGAGGTGTCTGATATGTCAGAAAAGAACAACAAAAATAATAAAAATAATCAAAATAAACAAAACAATAACAAAAATAATCAAAACAATAATAACAGCAAAAATTGTGACTAATTAATATCTATATTAAAATTTTATAACCATTTAAAAAATTGGCTACTATTTATAGTAACCAATTTTCCTTTATATATTTAAACTCAGTAATTCAAATTCTATTTATCTAGGTATTTTTTTAAAAATTCTCCGGTATAGCTTTGTTCATTTCTTACAACTTGCTCAGGAGTACCAATTGCTATAACTTGTCCTCCACCTTCTCCGCCTTCTGGTCCTAAATCTATTATGTGGTCACAGGTTTTTATTAAATCTAAATTGTGTTCAATTACAATAATGCTATTTCCTGTGTCTACTAATCTTTGTAAAATATCTACTAATTTATGAACATCTGCTATATGAAGTCCTGTTGTTGGCTCATCTAAAATATATAATGTTTTGCCTGTTGCTCTTTTTGAGAGTTCTGTTGCAAGTTTTACTCTTTGAGCTTCTCCTCCAGATAATGTTGTAGACGGTTGTCCAAGTTTAATATAACCAAGTCCTACATCATAAAGTGTTTGAATTTTTTGCTTTATTTTAGGAATATTCTTAAAAAATTCAAGAGCTTCTTCTACTGTCATATTTAATACATCAGCAATTGTTTTTCCTTTATATTTTACTTCTAGTGTTTCATGATTGTATCTTTTTCCTTTGCAAACTTCGCAAGGAACATATATATCTGGTAAAAAATGCATTTCTATTTTTAAAAGTCCATCTCCATTACAGCTTTCACATCTTCCTCCTGGTACATTAAAGCTGAATCTTCCTTTTTGATATCCACGCATTTTAGCTTCATTTGTTCCTGCAAAAATATCACGTATAATATCGAATACACCTGTATATGTTGCAGGGTTTGAACGAGGTGTTCGTCCAATAGGAGATTGGTCTATATTAATTATTTTATCGATATTTTCTAACCCTTTTATTTGTTTACACTTTCCTGGTTTTTCATTTGAACCATTTAATTCCTTGGCAATTGTTTTATATAATACTTCATTTACTAGAGTACTTTTTCCGGATCCAGATACACCTGTAACACAAGTAAATACACCAAGTGGAAATTTCACATTAACATTTTTTAAATTATGCTCTGACGCACCAATTACTTCAATTGCTTTGCCTTTAACAGGCTTCCTCCTTTTTTTAGGCACAGGAATTTGTTTCCTGCCACTTAAATATTGCCCTGTAATGGAGTCACTTATAAGTTTTATTTCTTCTGCTGTTCCTTGTGCCATAACTTTTCCGCCATGAACTCCAGCGCCTGGTCCTATATCTATTACTTGATCTGCAGCATACATAGTATCTTCATCATGTTCTACAACTATAAGTGTATTTCCTAAATCTCTTAATTTCTTTAGTGTTGCAATTAGCTTGCTATTATCCCTTTGATGAAGTCCAATACTTGGCTCATCTAAAATGTATAATACCCCTGTTAATCCTGAACCTATTTGAGTTGCTAAACGAATACGTTGTGCTTCTCCACCAGATAATGTTCCGCTGCTTCTTGACAATGTTAAATATTCAAGTCCAACATCTATTAGGAATTGTAACCTTTTATCTGTTTCTTTTAATATCTGGTCTGCAATCATTGCTTCTTTTTTATTAAGATCTAGCTTGTTTAAGAAATCCTTCATTTTGTTAATTGGCATTGCTGTTAGTTCGTTTATATTTTTCCCTCCAACACGAACTGCTAGAACTTCTTTTTTTAGTCTTGCTCCATGGCATTCATCACAATCTGAATTACTCATATACATTTCATAAAAGTCTCTCATTCCTTGAGATTTTGTTTCATTATGACGTCTAGTTAAAGTTGGAATTACTCCTTCAAATGCAGCTGTATATTTTCTAACGCCTGATGGTGATTCATACTGAAAATCAATTTTTTCTTCGCCAGTTCCATAAAGTATTTTGTTTAAAAACTCACGAGGAAGGTCCTTAATCGGTTTTGAAATATCAACATTATAATGTTTAGCTATACTTTCAAAATACATTTTTGCCATAGTGTCGCCTTTTTTCATAGTGCTTGCACCAAAAGCTTTTACACCATCATATAATGTTTTATTTTTATCGGGAATAATTAGGTCTTCATCCATTTTCATTAGATATCCAATTCCTGTACAAGATGGACATGCTCCAAATGGATTATTAAAAGAAAACATTCTAGGAGAAAGTTCTGGAAAACTAATTCCGCAATCTGGACATGCATAGTTTTGACTAAAGAGTTTTTGACCTTTTCCTACTATATCTATTTTTACTATGTTCTCCGCATGTTTTAATGCGATTTCAACAGATTCTGTAAGTCTACTTCTAATGTCTTCTTTTATTACTAATCTATCTACTATTATATCTATATTATGTTTCTTTTTACGGTCTATTTGTAAGTCATCTGTTAGTTCAACTACTTCTCCATCTACCATAGCACGAACAAACCCTTCTTTTTGAAATCCTTCAAGTAACTTAGTAAATTCGCCTTTTCGTCCTCGAATTACAGGAGATAGTACTTGTATTTTAGTTCCCGCTTCTTGCTGCATAATTGTATCTATAATTTGGTCTATTGACTGTTTTTCTATCTTCTTACCACATTTGGGACAATATGGAATTCCAATTCTTGCATATAGTAAACGAATATAATCATATATTTCTGTTACTGTTCCTACTGTAGAACGTGGATTTTTTGATGTTGTTTTTTGGTCTATTGATATTGCAGGTGATAGTCCTTCAATTAACTCAACATCTGGTTTCTCCATTAACCCTAAAAATTGACGGGCATATGAAGATAAACTTTCTACATATCTTCTTTGTCCTTCTGCATAGAGTGTATCAAATGCTAAAGATGACTTTCCTGAACCTGATAAACCTGTTATTACTACTAATTTATCTCTTGGTATTTCTAAATCTATATTTTTTAAATTATGTTCTTTTGCACCTTTTATTTTTATTGTATTATTCATAATGTGCCCCCTTGTTTTGAATTTTCCGCTTCTATTATACTACATAATTCGCAATAAAACAATAGTTTGTTTTTGGGAATTTTTATTAAATGGCAAACTTAAAATTTTCATTTTCTAAAAAACTTTAAGTTCGCCATTTATGTCCTCAAATAACAATGCTCTTTCCAAAATCTATTTAAACTAATAATATTTTTTCACTAAATAACTATTTTATCTAATTCTAATTTTAACTCTTCAAATATATTGATATACTCATTTTTTATATATTCATATTATATTATAAAAATAATATAAGCATAAATATTTATCAATATATATTTGCATTTTTTCATAAGAGTCATATTTTATTATTACTTTAAATTTTCTAATTCTTTTATCTTATCTCTTATTTCTGCTGCTTTTTCAAATTCCATAGAAGCGGCATATTTTAGCATTTCATCTGTAAGGTTAGTTATTATTTCTTCTATACTTGCATTTTTGTCTAATTTATATTTTTCCTGTACATTTTCTACAGTAGTAGCTTTTATAGCTTCTCTTACCGATTTTTGTATTGTTTGTGGTGTAATATTATGTTTTTTATTATACTCCATTTGAATTTTACGTCTTCTATTAGTTTCATGTATTGCTTTTTCCATTGAGTCTGTTAGTTCATCTGCATACATTACTACTTTTCCTTCTGTATTTCTTGCTGCACGACCAATTGTTTGTACAAGAGACCTTTCTGAACGTAGGAAACCTTCTTTATCTGCATCTAATATGGCAACAAGCGATACTTCTGGAATATCTAACCCTTCTCTTAATAGGTTTATTCCTACTAGTACATCAAATTCTCCGAAGTCTTAAGTCTCTTATTATCTCCATTCTTTCTAGTGCCTTTATTTCTGAATGCATATATCTAACTTTAATGTCCAAACTTGCTAAATATGATGTTAAATCTTCTGCCATTTTTTTAGTAAGTGTAGTAACTAAAACTCTTTGCTTTTTTTCAACTCTTTGTCTAATTTGTTCTATCAAATCATCAATTTGATTTGTTACAGGTTTTACTTCTATTTCTGGGTCTAATAAACCTGTTGGTCTTATAATTTGTTCTACAACATTTTCTTTAGAATGCTCTTTTTCATAATCTGCTGGAGTAGCACTAACAAATACAACTTGATTTAACCTTTGCTCGAATTCATCAAATTTTAATGGACGGTTGTCAAATGCTGATGGAAGTCTGAATCCATAATTTACTAAAGATTCTTTTCTTGCACGGTCTCCATTATACATTGCCCTTACTTGAGGAATTGTAGCATGAGACTCATCTATTAACACTAAGAAATCTTTTGGGAAATAATCAAATAGCGTAAATGGCGGACTTCCAGGTTCTCTGCCACTTATATGTCTTGAATAATTTTCTATTCCTTGGCAAAAGCCCGTTTCTTTCATCATTTCTATATCAAAATTAGTTCTTTCTTCGATTCTTTGTGCTTCAATTAGCTTATTATTATCTTTAAAGAATTTTACTCTTTCTTCTAATTCCTCTTCTATTGTTTTTATAGCTCTTTGCATTTTATCACTTGTTGTTACATAATGAGAATTTGGAAATATCATAACATGATTTCTTAGTGCTTGTACTTTTCCAGTTAATGGATTAATTTCTGAAATTTTTTCAATTTCATCTCCCCAGAATTCAACTCTTATCGCACTTTCATTTTGATCTGATGGATATATTTCTACTATATCTCCTTTGGCTCTAAATGTTCCACGTTTAAAATCTAATTCGTTTCTAGTATATTGCATGTTAATTAATTTTTTTAATACTTCATCTCTTTCTTTTTTCATTCCAGGTCTTAATGAAACAATCATATGTTCGTAGTCTATTGGATCTCCGAAGTCCATATATACATGAAACTGATGCTACAATAATTACATCTTTTGTTTCAAAAAGCGAAGCAGTTGCTGAATGGCGAAGCTTATCTATTTCATCATTTATTGATGAGTCTTTCTCGATATATGTATCAGAAGCGGGTATATAACTTTCTGGTTGATAATAGTCGTAATAACTCACAAAATACTCAACTGCATTCTCTGGAAAAAATTCTTTGAATTCACTATATAGTTGTCCTGCTAGTGTTTTATTGTGTGCGAGTACTAATGTTGGTTTTTGCACTTTATTTATAATATTTGCCATTGTGAAGGTTTTTCCGTGAGCCCGTAACGCCAAGTAAAGTTTGGAATTTCTTGCCTTCTTCTATTCCCTTTGATAGGTATTCTATTGCCCCAGGTTGGTCTCCTGTTGGCTTGTAATTTGATACTAATTTAAACATTTTTGCCCCCTTATGTTACTTGCACTATGACTATATACAACCATAAAATTCGTGTAATCTTTAAAAAAATTCGTGTAATTTGTGTTTTTTGGGTTGGTTGTATGTGAACTTTTTGCAATTACATGAATAAAAGTCACAAATTTACTTTTTCAAAAACCGTGTAACACTTGTTACTACTGGATAATACTGTACGACACAAAGTAACATTTTTATTTTTTATTGCATATATTTTAACATCAAATAAATAAAAAAACAAGAAATCTTGTTAACTTCAAGTTTTCCTGTTTTTTCTATATTTATACATAACTTATATTACATTAGTAGCATATTTTCCATTTTATTGTATGCACAATTTAATTCTTCATTTAGTGATAAATCATTAATGCTTTCATTAGATGTAGGAGCAATTTCATTTATAAATGGTTCTAAAGTTTCTAAACAATCATATATAATTTCTTCAGTATCGCAATATACATCCACTGTTATAATTTCAGATGCATGTCCCTATATTTTAGATACAGCTTTTGCATCAAAATTTGCTTTTAATAATATTGTACCATATGTATGTCTTAAATCATGAAATCTTATTTTAGGTAGATTATTTTCTTTTAGTAATTTATCATAATATTTTTGATGAAATCCCTTACTTCTGGAATGACCAAGTGTTGAACAACATATAAAGTTATCATCAATAAAAGGAGTTGTTTTGCAATTAATTCTCCTTCTTTTATTTTTTTCATATTTCTTTTGTTCTTCAATTATTGCTTCAAATAATATGTCTGGTATATCTATACATCTGTAACTATTTTTTGTTTTTAAACAAACTTCTTGTTTAGTATAAGTTTTTACTTCAAAGTCTTCCTTTTAGTATTAGGCTTTATTCCCAGTTGTCTTTGAACTTTTAATTTTTGACTTATAAAATTTACATCAGAATATTTTAATCCGTTTATTTCTCCTCTTCGTAATCCCATTAGTGTAGCAAATAATATTTGCATATAAACTTTACTCCCTTTACTAGCTTTTATTAATGTATTAATTTGATTAATATTCAAAACTTTTTTGTCACATTTTTTTGCTTTATTTATTTTTAATAATAGCTTTTTAGGTAACTTGAAACCTTTGGCGGGATTACTCTTTATTAATTGTTTTTCTTTTGCATAGTCTAAAGCTATACTCAATACTGATTTAACGTTTTTTATTGTAGATGCCGATTTATCTTCTAATGTATTAAATAGTTTTTTTATATGTGAATTATTTAAGTTAGTTATATATACATTTCCAATGCACGGATTTATGTATTTATTAATAGTATTTTTAAATGTTATAATTGTAAAATTAGCTGCTGCTGTCTTTCATTTTTGGTAAGTCTATCTATTAGTCATTCAAAAAATTCATCACTAAATCTATAATGACATCTTTTTCTTTTGGATTTGATTCTGCAATTAATAACGTTAAAGCTGTTAAAGTATTGTTATCAATTACTTGTCTACTTTCTTTATATAAAATCCCATAGAAGTTTAAGAAATATATAAATAGTGTCGCTGCAATTCTTTTATTTCCATCAACAAAAACATGGTTCTTTACAATTAGATATAAAAAATTTGCTGCTTTTTCTTCTATACTTTTATAAATTTCTTGATTATCAAAGGATTGATAAATATTGCCTATAATTGATTTTAGACCTTCATCTCTTTCAATTGCAAATAAGTTGCTTTCTTCATTAAATCTGAGTTTGTTTATAATATTTATGCATTCATCATAGTTTATTTTTCTTGTATCAACCTTTCCATCTATCTTTTTTAATGTTTTATGGTCATAATCATCTAATAAGTCTAATGCTTTTGAATATTCACCGATTACCTTTAATATTTCTCTAGCATCATTATTTTCAAGTCTTTCATCTATACGATTTGCAATGTCTATTAGTTTTATTGTTTTTTCTAAATATTCTAATCTTTTTTGATTGATTGCATAACCTTTTAATGTGTATTCTTTTAATACCTTATTTGCCCAACGTCTAAAAATAATACCTTTATTAGATTTTACTCTATATCCAACACTTAATATCATATCTAGATTATAATATTCAACCTGGTAATTTTTCCCATCTGAGGCAGTTGTCGCAAATTTTGCGACAACTGAATTATCATATGCTAATTCTTCTTTTAAAGCATTGTTAATGTGCTTACCTATAGTTTTTATATCTCTTTCAAATAATTTTGATAATTGTTTTCTATTTAACCATACTGTTTCATCTTTTAAATTTACTTCTAATTTTACTCCTTGATTTTCAAATAAAATAATTTCATTCTTTTCATTTGGCATAAAATCACCTCTTTTTCTTATCTTCTGCATTATATCAAATTTCTCCTCTATTTCAAATATTTTCCATGAATTATTTGCATAAAAAATGACCCTACACGAATTTTACACGAATTAGGTCACAAACTCTTTTGTTTTGTTTAATTTTATTTAGTTTTTTTAGCCTTATTCAGTCATTTTTCATTAAACTAAACAATACCAAAAGGGACTGAAAGTGCCTAAATAACTGCATTTCTGTTGTTAGTCATTATAAGATACAAAATACTCAACTGCATTCTCTGGAAAAAATTCTTTGAATTCACTATATAGTTGTCCTGCTAGTGTTTTATTGTGTGCGAGTACTAATGTTGGTTTTTGCACTTTATTTATAATATTTGCCATTGTGAAGGTTTTTCCGTGAGCCCGTAACGCCAAGTAAAGTTTGGAATTTCTTGCCTTCTTCTATTCCCTTTGATAGGTATTCTATTGCTTGTGGTTGATCTCCTGTTGGCTTGTAATTTGATACTAATTTAAACATTTTTTATCTCTCCTTAGGCTTAGTATTAACCAAATGGGATTTTTTACTGAACTCAAATTGGAATTATTGTGCCTATTTTTTACCCCATTTTTGGTCATTTTACGAATAAGGTCACAAAACATGATTTTTCAAACTAGGTAAGCCTAGATGATACTATATAAACTAAATATCATTATACCATACAATGTACTTTCTCTCAATATTTTTGAATATTCTTATGAAATTAATTCACTAAAATGCTCATTTATAATTTCTTTTGAAAAATTAGTTGTTGCATTTACAATTTTTATCTCATTTTTTGTTAATTGATTCATTTCATTATCTATTAATCTATTTACTTCTATCCTTTCTTTTGTAAGGTCTTTCATATCCGTATCTTTCTTCATTGGTAATACATCTTGTAAAAAGGTATTAAATTACCAGTACAATCTCTAATTATTTCTTTCTTTTCTCCATATACATCTGTATATTTAAGTCCATTTAATTCGCTTATTCTTAATCCCATAAGTCCAGAAAACAACACTTGCATATATATGCTTGTCCCTTTACTTTTTTCAATTAATAATTTTAATTGTTCTATAATACTAAAAGCTTCTCAAATTATTAACTATAACACATCAAATATTCAAAAGAGGACGCAAAAGCGTCCTCTTTCTTTCAAGTTCCTCAGCAGAAGAACTTGTTAACAATATCCTTAAAAATTGGAATATTGTTGTGGAAGAAATTTTTTTCTTCTCCCTCCTCAAGAAGCTTTTTAACTTCATCTAGTGAAGTCCACTTTAATTCACTAGACTCTGACGAAAGCTCTTTAGAGTTTGTAGTATGAATGGTGTCTAAAGCATTTACTACATACACTACAACTGTATGATAGACTATATCACCATTTGGATGCGTAGTAACATGCTCAGGTCCTGCATAAACCTCCATGAGTCGAAGATTACTCTTACTAGTAGTTAGTCCTGCTTCTTCTTCGAGTTCGCGAATAGCACATTCTTCATAACTTTCGCCCAACTCTATTCCGCCACCCAAGAGTCCCCACTTATTATGGTCACTCCTAAGTTGTATAAGTACCTCTACTCCATTTGAATTCCGGCGCCATACCACAACCCCAGTTCCGGGAAGTTGTAATGGTCTGTGACCTACAAGCTGTCTTAATTCTGATACATACGACACAAAAATTCCTCCTTCAAAATAATATATTGCTCGTATATTTATATTATACTACATTTACATAGCCTTGTCAAATTGAAAGAAAGGACATCCCATTTGCTCTTTTTTATATTAAATATATTTTTATTTTTAATAACCCTTATGAAAGTGATCTTTAGCCATTTGTATAAATAGCCAAATCGTAAATATGGTAGCAAATGTTAAATATATATATCTTAGAATTTTGTTATCCACCATAGTTGCGCCAAGAAGTACTGCTGCATCTAATCCACCAATAACTAATTGATGTAACATTTTTTCAAGTTTATCTACTTGTTTATCTGAATTAGCCATCTCTATATCAATTTTGGTTTCGCCACGATTTACATCTCTTATAAAATTCAATAGTTCATTTGGAAGCATCCCTAAACTATTTGCTCCATTTATAAAATTTTTCCCAGTGTTTATTAATGTTTCTTCTGAAAAAACCTCTCTTAAAGTATTTTGTTTAATTGTATTGTTAAACACCATTAATAAATTAATATCTGGGCTAATTCCTTCCAACGTACCCTCAATTACACAAATTCCACGAATTAATAGAGTAATATTTTTGTCTAGTTTAATATGATTTTCTTTTAGCATCATATTAATACTATTCATAAATTCTATAATATCAATATTTTTTATATCTTCATTTGCATTTTTATCTAGTATTCTTTGAATATCAGATCTTAATTTAACATGGTTTACAGGTTCTGTTATAGTAGACATACTAAGTAATATATGTTCAATATCAGAAATATCATTTCTAACTATAGCTTTCATTGCTTTTTTTAACAGTTCTTTTGTTCTGGAGCTTAATCTTCCCATCATTCCTAAATCTAAAAATACTATCTTTCCTTCACGAACTAAGATATTGTCTGGATGAGGATCTGCATGAAAAAAACCATCTTCTAAAGCTTGTTTGATATAATTATTTGCAAGTTTAAGTCCTATCTCTTCAATATCATATCCTTGATTTTTTAACTCTTCTGTATTGTTTATATTTATTCCCTCAACATTTTCCATAACCAAGATCTTTTTTGTAACTAGATTACTATATACTTTTGGAGAGTCTATATATACTGTGTCGAGATTGTTTTCTCTAAATTCCTCAAGATGCTTTGCTTCTATTAAAAAGTTCATTTCTTCTTTTGCAATATTATACATTTCATCTATTACATCACTTATATTTATTACTTTTATAAGTAAATTTAGATGTAGTATTTTAATTGCAGTTTTCAATAATTTAACATCCATAGTCATTGTTTCATACACATTTTTTCTTTGAACTTTGATGACTACATCTTCACCTGTTATTAATTTAGCTTTATGTACCTGTGCAATGGAAGCAGAACCTATGCAAGTTTTAGATATACTTTCAAACACTTCATTTATATTGCCATATTCTTCTTCCAAAATTTCAGAGACCTCATCAAAACTCATTGGTTTAACATTGGCTCTTAAATTTGCTAAAGCATCACAATATTCCTTAGGTAATAAGTCATATCTATTTGACAAAATTTGACCTATTTTTATAAAAGTTGGTCCCAAATTTGATATTGTTATGCATACCTTTTCTGGAGTAATTCCCTTTATTAGATCACTATTTTTTAAAATAGAAACAATCTCTTTTAATCTTGTTTTTTCATCCATATTATCTCTCTTTTCTATAATCATTTTTTCTTTAGATTTTAATCATTTTCTTTATTTTTGTTTTCATTGTTATTGTTTTCTTCTTTTATTTCATCACATTCTTCTTTTACTTCATCTTTCATATCTGTATTGTTTTTTAATAAGCTTGAGATTTCCTCTTTTTCTTCGTCACTCATGCTATTTATTATATCTACTATTTCTTCTTTTGTTGCAGTTGTGACTTTTATGTTTGTATTTTCTTTTATTTTATCTTTTAAACTTCTCTTCAATTCTTCATTCTTTATAGAACCTTCTTTATATAGAGATTCTCCTCTTTCTAATAATTCTTTTTTAAGTTCATTTGCTTTTTCTCCTGTTAAAGATAAAGCACCAAGCCCCATTAATAATACATCTTTCATATTTTCTTTCATGTTTTCTATCATCACAATCATCACCTTTCTTTTTTTATTATTATAACATTAAAATTTAAAATATAAATACTTTTTTTTACATTTTATCAAAATATATTGTCTATAGTTAGCAGTTTCAGAATATATTTAATTTAGTTATGTAAATATCTGTATATAATTTATTAATTTAGTAGATAATATCTACAGGTGGTGATAAACGTGACAAGTAAAGAACTTTTATATATTGAAGATGCTTTGGAACATGAGAAATTTATGAAATCATGCAGTAAAAAAACATCTAGCAAGTTAACTGATCCTACTCTTTCTTCTTACATTGGAGAGTTGGAACAAAAACACACACAAATTTTTGACAAATTTTTAAATCTATTGTAAGGAGGCCGACATGGAAGATAGAGATTTAATGGAAAAAGAATTATTAATTATTAAAGGTGTTTGTGATTTATATCTTCATGGTACGATTGAATCATCAACACTTGAAGTACACACAGCCTTTAAAGAAGCATTAAATGAATCTTTAGATATTCAAAATAAAATTTATAATTTGATGGCAGAAAAAGGTTGGTATAAAACTACTACTATTGATCAAGCTAAAATTGATACTGTTAAACAAAAATTTATGGCAAACTAAATTTATATTTTAAAAGCTGGTATTAACTTTACATTAATACCAGCTTTTATCTTATAATATTTAATTATTCATTTCCTTTTAAACTAGTTACCATATCTATTGTTTTTATTTTTCTAGCTAACACTTTATTAACAATTATTGAAACAACAAAACTTCCAAATATTGATAATAAATATGATGTTATTTTTATGCTTGCTGAAAAATCATAACTATCTCCAAGTGCAGATTTAAATATATAATCTGTCATAATAAATCCAAGGGGTAATCCTAAAATAATGCCAAGTGTTGAAAGCCATAAGTTTTGTTTTACGAATATTTTCTGTATTTGTTTATTTTTAAATCCTAGTACCTTTAGTGTTGCAAATTGATATTGTTTTTCTGCAAATGATAATACTCCCAAATTATAAATTATAACAAATCCGAGTATTGCTGAAACTGCTATTAAAAGAACAATCATTGATTTCACAGTTTCTAACATATTTTCCATTCCTTCTTGCAAGCTTGATATGTTTTGAATTGTATCAACTCCGTCTAATATTTTAATATCACTCAAATTATCATTTGTATATAATGAATCTGCTTTATAGGTTAGCCCTAATGATTCATAATATTTTTTTGTCATATTTAAATTTTGATTTTGTGGATCACGATTTAATCCTACAATTTTGCATGTATACCAATTATCATCTCCAAATACATGCCAAGATATTTCATCTCCAACTTTTAATTTATATTTTTCAGATAGTTTTTCTGTTATATATATACCATCATCTTTTAAATCTATATATTCTTTATTATGATTTGTATATTTTAAATGCTCTTTTGCATCATTTATAGTTAGAGTATTGGTTTCTTTTCTATCTCCATTTTTTATTTCTATTCCCAAAGTTTGACTTGTTGAATTTCCATATTTATAAGTTAAATTTTTAAATTGTTCATCTGTATAATTATTAGATAATGAAAGCTTATATTCAAAGTTATTAATTTTATTAAATTCCCAATCCAAATATGAATTCATTGTATCTAACATTCCGAAAGCACATACAATAAGCATTGTACAACCTATTATTCCTACTACTGCCATTATACTTCTACTTTTATTTCTTCCTATATCTCTTAAATTCCATCTTGTAGAAATTGATGCTCTTTTGAATATTCCTTTTGTACTTAAATCAAACTTTGTATTTTTAACTTTTGGGACTTCTACTCTTAAGGCATCTACTGCTGATTCTTTTAAAATTCCTCTGCATGATAAGTATGTAACTAAAGTAATTGCAATTACTACGAAAACTGCAAGTATATACACAATTGGTAGTATCACTGTATTATAGACTGGTACCTCGAAATATCCCATTTCCATTTGTAAGAAAAATTTTCCAAGTACAAAGTTTCCAACTAAAATTCCCAATGCTGATGCAATTAAGCTAATATAAAATCCATAGCTCACATAATGCTTAATTATTTTATTATTTTTAAATCCTAAAGCTTTAAGTGTACCAATTTGTGCTCTTTGTTTTTTTACGAATCTATTCATTGTAGTTACTACTGATAAAATTGCTATAAACAAAAATAAAAATGTAAATACTTTTGAATATGTTTCTCCTTCTTCTATTTCCGAATTATAAGCTTCGTAAGATACGCTAGATTCCCTGTCTGTTACTGCAACTGCTGATTTTATATTATTTTCAATATCTCTTTTTGTATCATCTAATTTATTTGTATCATCAACATCTACTATTATTTGATTAAACACATAATAATTTTCTATATTGAAGTCTGGTATCATCTTTTCTATTGCTTCATTTGTAAGTGTATTTTTATCTGCTGCTTCCATCATTGGATTTGTTTTTATTAAATTATTTCTTAATTCATCATAAATATAATCTTTTGGGAATTCATTTATTGAAAGGTATACATAGCCATAATCTTTATGTGTTGGAAATATTGCTGTTTCATCTTTTACAAAGTATGCGTGATCCGGCGTAGTTACTAAACCTAATATTTTTTCTGTTATCTTATAATCTTTGTAATTTAAAGTAATTTCATCTCCAACTTTCAAATTAAGATTTTTAGCTAGATAGCTATCAAGCCATATTCCACTTTTTTCTTTTGAAAATGCTTCTCCATCTACAATATACATTTTTGATATTTCATTTGATTCTATAAAATTTGTTTCTAATACTACATCTTTATAATTTTCTAAATCTGTTTGTATACTTAAAACTCTTTGAGCATTTCTTACATTATTTATTTTTTTTACATTGTTTAAATCTTCTGCACTAAAGTTTTCTCCTGTTAACCAAATATCTTGTAAATTATTATTTTCATAATATTTGTTTCCACTTACTCTCATTCCATCCATATAAGAATGAATACCTGTAAATACGAAAACTCCTAAAAAAACCATAATGAAGATATTGAAAAATTGCATTTTGTTTAGCTTTATATCTCGTAATATTTTTTTATTTAATTTGCTCATTACCATTTCACCTCATCAATCTTCTTAGGGTTTTCATTTACAGCTACACTTTCGATTTTTCCATTCTTAACTCTTATTACTGTATCGGCTATATCAGCAAATAAACTATTATGAGTTACAATAATTACAGTATTTGCTCCATTGTTTTCATCACATTGTTTTTTTAATAGTTTAAGTACTTCTACACCTGTTTTAGAATCTAATGCCCCTGTTGGTTCATCACATAATAAAAGTTTTGGATTTTTAGCAATGGCTCTTGCGATTGATACTCTTTGTTGTTCCCCTCCCGATAATTGATTTGGAAATTTATTCATATGTTTTTCAAGTCCAACTGCTTTTAACGCTTCTTTACTATCATTTCCATTTTTTACAACATCTTTTACTAACTCAACATTTTCTAAAACTGTTAATGTTGGTAATATGTTATAAAATTGAAAAATAAATCCTATATTTTCTGCTCTATATTCACTTAGTTGACTTTCATTGTATTTTGAAATTTCCTCTCCATCAATTTTTATACTGCCTTCAGTTGGTTTATCCATTCCCCCAATTAGATTTAATAATGTTGATTTTCCTGCTCCTGATGGACCAAGTATTACAACAAATTCGCCTTGATTTATAGATAAATCAATATTATCAAGTGCTTTAAATTCTTTTTCTCCTATTTTGTAAATTTTACTTACATTTTTTATTTCTACTATATTTTTCATAGTTCCTCCTTTTATCTGAAATATATTTCACATTTAATTGTATTATAATTATTGTTTTAATGAAAGTCAATAGTATATGAAAAAAAATTCATATTTCTTGACATATTGTCTTCTAGCTATTATAATGATTTTAAAATATATTTTGGAGGTCAATATGGGAGTAAAAGATATTAGACAACCTATACAAAAACGTTCTATTGAAAAAAAAGCAAAAATTATAGAAGCTGGTTTTAATTTAATTTGTAAAAAAGGATATTATAATACCAACACAGCTGAAATTGCAAAAGAAGCTGGTGTTTCTACTGGCATTGTATATCAATATTTTAAAGACAAACATGATATACTAATTGAAGGAATAAAGAAATACTCATCAGATATTTTTTATCCAATGTTAAATATTGATGTAAAAGAAAATATAGATAAAGACAAATTAGCAGATTTATTAAGAAAAATGATTAATAAATATATTGAAAATCATAAATTATCTCAAGCTGCGCACGAAGAAATTACTGCTATGATACATTCTGATGAAGAAATAGCACATTTTTTCAAAGAACACGAATTATTCATGACAAATACCATTTCAAATATTTTAATAAACAATGGATGCAACACTACGAATTTGAAGGAAAAAGTACATATTGGTATGCATTTAATTGATGATTTATGTCACGAAATTGTGTACCATAAGCACCAAGAGATGAATTATGATATTATGATTAATTTAGTTATAGATACAATTATTAATTTATTAAAATAATAAAACCTTTTTACTACAAATTTAGTAAGCCACTATATAAAAGTCTAAATATAGTGGCTTGTTTTTTTACATTTTTACCCTACCAATTTTATCCCATTTATATTTATTTTCTCTATAACCAATTAAAGATACAAATCTAACAAACGATAAAACTAATCTTAAAAAGCCAACTTCAAATAAACACAATAAAACAACTTTAAAAATTTTTTTCATACTAAACCTTAATTCATCAAAGTAAACCGTTGTTGAATAAGTAACAACTGTGATTAATCCTCCTAATAATGTATAGAAAATATAAAACGCTACCATATATTTTAAATTAACAAATCCGAATACAAAAAGAAGGATTGTCACTGCTATTCCACTAACTTCTATATATGGAGATAAAAGTTCATAAATTAGAAAATATGTATATGCAATATTGCCAAGTTTGCCGTAATGTGGTTTAAGGAAAATGTCTTTGTACCTTTTCATACACTCAAATAAACCAATATGCCATCTCCTTCTCTGTTTAATTAAATCTCCGGAGTTTTTCTGGAGCCTGAGTCCAACAAATAGTATCTGGCACATACTTCATGATATAATCAATTTTATTATCTATACAAAACCTATGTAATTTAATTACAAGTTCCATATCTTCTCCTCTTGTTGAAGGTTCATATCCTCCAGTTGCAATTACAACATCTTTTCTAAATGCTCCAAAAGCTCCTGAAATTATCAAATTTGCATTTAATTTATCAAACATTATTCTAGAGGCAAGAAATGTCCTATTATATTCTATTGCTTGTAAGCTTGCCAAAATACTTTTTGGCATATCATATCTTTTTACTTTTCCATTTTCTATTATAGCTCCATTGTTTATCATAATGGCACCGCCTAAAGCTATAACCCTTGTATCTTCTATTATGGGTTGAACAATCTTTTGCAGAGCATCTTCTTGCAAAATAGAATCTGCATCAATACATATAAACCATGGGTAATCTGACACATTTACGCCAACATTCAAGGAATCTGCTTTCCCTCCATTTTCTTTTTTTACAAGAATAATTGGTACATCCTTATACACGCCTTCATAAATGCTTTTAATGGGTTTTGTTTTAATTTTATTTATGATAAATCGTTCTATTTTCTGCAAATTGCAATGTTTAATTACTTTTTCCGAAGTATTGTCTTCTGATTCATCATCTACTATAATAATTTCATAATCTTTATAATTTACATTAACTAAAGACTCAATAGTTTCTATTATGGTTATTTCTTCATTATATGCTGGAACAATTATGCTTATTTTTAAATCTTTATCATAGTTTATAATATTATTTAATTCTTTTTTTCTTTTTCTTTCATAAATAGAAACTGATCCAAGAATAATTGAACTCATTAATATTATTGCATATCCTATTAAATAACTAACAAAAAAAACTTCTATAATTTCTAATATCGTTCTTGTAAACTCCATTATATTTACCTTCCTATTTTATAATAATTCTAGTAACTTGTCTTTATGTATACTATGTCTTTTCTCTAAACTTTTATAAGCACTTTCTTTTATAATACTATCAGGATATTCTTTTAATTTTGTAAGTAATTGTATAACTTCATCTTCTTCATAATATCCTAATGTTCCTATTGCCTTTACATTCAGGTCATTTGCAATTATCACTTCTTTATTTAATTTATTCATTAGGAAATTTTTAGCTTCATTATTTTTATTTTTTTGAAAATACCTCATAATTTCACATTTTACATCTATTAATGTATTTTCATCTTTTAGCTTTTCTAAAATTTTGCCTTCTCCAATATATGGAAAATCAGATAAAAATTTTATAATTGATATTTGTATGTTTTTATTATATTTTTCAAATCCTTTAAATAATTCTTGCGCTAATTCTTTTTTATTTACTCTTGCTTTTTTTAGCCATTGCACTATCATTTCTTGATTATATGTATATTTATTTTTATTAATAATAAACATTACTCTTATTATATTTTTTACTGTTCCAATTAGAAAAATTGCTTCCATTGCATTAATTCTACAGTAAATATATTTACTATCCATAAATTTATAAAGCACTTCAATTAATACCGCACATTTTTCTTTATCTTTTATACTTCCAAAATACTTGCCTATTAAATGCGCTATATAAGCTTTTTGTATATTGTTTTTTCTTTTAGCATAAAAAAGTGACAGATTTTCGAACAATTCTAATAGTTTTTCTGTATAAATGTTTACTTCTTCATAATTCTTGCATGAGAATTCATTATAGGCATTTTCAAATGATTTTAATTTATTTACGCTTTTTAGTTCTTTTTCAAGTCCTTTAAAATATATATCATTTGTTTTATTGTTTTCTTTAATATAGTTTAATTGTATTTGAATTTCATCTTTGTATCTTATTGTATATTTTTCTATATTTTTGTTATGTACTTTTATAAAAAAATTCCAGCTAACTTCAAATATTATTAAAAGTATGCATACTCCTATATTAAAGTATATAAAACTAGTAATAAACATTTTAATTTTGCTCCTTATTCCAATATTCTTTAATTATATTGTATGATTTTTTTAATCTCTCTTGTACTTTTACTTTATTTTTCCATCCTCTTAATTTTACTTTTTCTAAATTAATATTGCTTGATGTACTTTTTCCTATACCTATGTACATCTTATCTATTTTTGTATCCTCAACACCATAATTTTTATAATAGTCGTCATGAATTAACATTTCACTTGGAGATGAGAAATTTAATAGTCCCCATGGAATTTGCACCTCTACACAATTTTCTCCAAAACAATAATCTGCTAAAGAATTATAATTAGTACTTTCTGGATTATTATTTCCGTGAATAAGTTTTCCAGCAATTGCAATTTTGTACATCCTATAATTAGTTCTTTGCTCTGCATTCATAAGAGAAATATCTACACTAGGATCTATTGGCTTTTTTAAAATTGCTCTCATGCTTACAAAATTATTTGTAAATTTACTTGGTTTATTACTATATTGTAAGGTTCCAGTAATATTACTTTCATACATTGCTCTAATTGAATCATAATACTCTTGTACATATATCTGGCTATTATCTTTTCCATCAATTTTTATTAAAAAATCAGCCTTTCTGTTGAATCTAGTACCACCATACGACGACGCCCCGCTTATTTGCGTTGTATCTATTGGTATATATAAATTCTCGCTATTTATATTTTTGACCATAATATAAACATTTTCATAGTCATACTTACAATAAAGTTCTGTCCCATCTTCTTGCTTGTATACTAAATTTTCTTTAGTCCATTCATCTATTTTTCCATCTACTAAACATATACTTGAATGTTCTTTTGATTCAAAACTTAATATTCCAAAATGCTGATCTATAGATTCATTATTAAGCCAATACTTTTCTTTATTTTCTATACTAGCATACTTCACATTCCAGGTTGTTATTGCCCAATTATCTTGCCAGCATGATATAATTCCTCCACAAGAGCCTAAATTTATAAATTCTTTAAAACTATTTACTATTTTTCTCCCCTGTTCTTCTTCTTTTAAAGCTTTTTCTTGATCTTTATCTATTATTCTAGATGTTGAAAAACCATAGCTTCCAATTAAAACTGGATCATCATAGTATTTATTAATAAAATCCACATAACCACCATAAATTGTATCCTTTTGGACTGTATCTAATATATTTTTATATTTTTCTATTTCTTCTTCATTTAGTATATTAATAAACTGATTTGTTGTTCCTGTCATGTTATATGATACTACCTTTCCTGT
Organism: uncultured Clostridium sp.; assembly: GCA_900553225.1. Classification (GTDB taxonomy): domain Bacteria; phylum Bacillota; class Clostridia; order TANB77; family CAG-508; genus CAG-492. The sequence continues at coordinate 25,550 of USCV01000005.1, forward strand.
TTTTAAATTCTCTCTTGTTTTTATATTTTTTAGATTAATATATGCCATTTTTCCTAATTGTACATTTACATTTTCCTTATATCTAAAAGGATCTTTTAGCATATCTATCATTAAAGAAACCAACTTTTGCTCATGATACTTATTTGTTTCATATTTTGTTATTTTATCCATAATTTCTGCAACAATACATTCTGTTTCAGAAGCTTCTCCTGAAACTGTATAAAAATACTTTCCATTATATCCTTTACTAGATACTCTTTTGTCTGTATTATCTGTATAACAGATAGTTTCTTCTTTTCCAATTCCAGAAATAATATATCCAATAGTCCATTTTGAAACATCCTTATTATATAGTCCTCTTCCTGCAATTCCAGATGTTACTATATATCTATTTCCATGTATAACATCAACAGCTTTTAAACATTCTTTTATCAATTCACTTTTAAAACCATAAATACTTTTTGCATTATTGGTTTCATATTCCTCTATATCTATACACTGCATTAAATAAATTGGATTTTTATTATTTTTATTATATTCATATAAAGCCTCATAGAAGTCGGCATCAAGCCTATTTGAAGCTTTTATTGTATTTGCTCCCATATTTTGTATTTCTTCAATCCACTTTAAATATCCTTTTTTATCAATATGATATTCCGAAAAATCATATCCTGGATAAAAACTATTAAGTTCCACTCCTTTTATTTGAAATTCTTGCTCTTTTTCTTTTAAATATATATGTCCATCATTTGCATACGCATTATAATTTATTTCATTTTTCATATTGAAACTAATATATATGCCAGTATAAATGCTTACAATATTGCACATTGTAATTGTCAATAATACTGCCACTCCTATTATTAAATACTTTTTCATAGTTAACTTTAGTCCCCTTTATTTTACATATATTTTATTTTTTGAACTATGGCAATATTGCTCTAATGTTTCAATATTATCATCAAGCCACTTTCCCCTTTGCTCTAGGAATTGTTTATACTGATTAATAGCTTCATCATAATTGCTTGGATTTCTTTCTATTGGATTTAAATATTCATATCTTACTGTTTGATTTTCTCTTTCAAAACTATATCCCCATACTTTATAATTTCTCTGTATTGCATCACCTAAATATTCCACAGTTTCATCAATATATTTAATTAAATAGTCTTCATTTAAATATGTTTTTCTTAAGTTCTTATATCTTTTTTGTACTTTTTTTACAAAATTTTCATCTTTAAAGAGCATTTCGTACCAAATTCTATTTTGTGTAAAATTAAATCCTTCAGTGCTATATTCTTTAGACAAATAATTGTTGCAAACATTATTAAAATCCCATACTGGTCCCATAGTCAATTTTCCGCCTTTATCTTTATACAGATATGTTGAACGAGAACACATATCATTATTTGCTAAAAATTCCTGAATTATATAAAAATCCACCCATGAATCTACATCTATATATTTTGCATATCCTTTTTTCGGATCTTTGAAGTCATATGAATAAAGAGCTTTTTCAAAATCACTAATATCCTTTGCTATGTATTGTTTGACATCATCTGTTAAATTGCTTTTTCCAGGATATAATATAGTAAATCCGGCCATATAATCTAAATGAGACGTATAATATGAAAATGTAATTAACGAATCTGATTCTTCTGTAAATTTATCCATTTTCACCATATATGGTATTACCCTACTATTTTTATCATAAGACTCTATATTAACTCTATTTTCTGATTTTTGTATTGTTTCCATCATAATATATAATCCTTTGTAATTTCCGTCTAAATAGCATTCGCAAAATCTTACATTTGGTGCATATCCCATTATTTTAGCGCAAAGATTATGCCACATATAGTTTCTAATCATAGTCTTATCTAAAAAGGGCCCATATAGTGCCCACTTTTGACCTTTTTCCATTCCCATTACTTTATGCTCTACTGGGTTATCATTTTCATCTATAAAACTTATTTTATAACTACTTTTATCAAAACTTCTTGAAGAGTTTCCTCTAATTCTAAACAATGCTTTACTATTTAAATCTTCCTTATTTTTTATGCTATTTTGTGCTTCTTTATTATCATATATATTTACTTCAACTTTTATTTCTTCTTCTCCATTTATTCCAAGCTCATATGAATCGACTTCACTTTTTTCATTTCTAATTGGGAAACCGGGAATTTTTTGTCCATTAGTTGATATATTAATTAATGGTAAATGAGAAACTAAATTTCCATCTTCAATACTTCCATTGTCTTTTATCCTTAAAGCTTGAAGATGTTGTTCATATCGAACTATTCTTTTACTTTTTATAGAAAAAAGAAGATTAGATATTATAGTAACGCATATAAGTATTGCAATACTTATTACTACAATGTTTTTCCTTTTCATATTTATAAACATTCCTTTCATAGTATGCAAAATTTTAAGTTAACTTCCAATTTCATCATTTTGTTCTACTAAGTTTACATATTCTACATCTGATAATTCATACAATTCCTCTGTTATACTTTTTTCTTTTTTCTCTGCCCTTTTTTGTATGCTTTTGCTTAATTCATAGATAAATTCTACAGTTTCCGGGCTCGTATTTTTAACTCTTAAAATTGCCTTTTTATCATAATAATTGTATATTATAGATTCTATATTAAGTTCATTTATTCTGTTCGAACGTACAATTAATAACATTCTTGAGTCGCTCTTAATTCCCCCTATAATTAACAATGCCAAAAATACAACTGATGTTCCAACAGATGCTACTGTATAATCTCCAACTCCACAACAAATACCTATAATTATACTCCAAAATATGTATACAGTATCTCTAGAATCTTTAATTGCTGTTCTAAACCTTACAATTGATAAAGCTCCCACCATACCAAGTGATAATGCAATGTTGTTTCCAATAGCAGTCATTACCATTGTAGTTAATATAGTTAGCATAAACAATGAAACATTGAATTTTTTACTATATAAAGTCTTAGAATGGGATATTTTATAAGATAACATTATAAATATTCCTATTAACACAGACATTAATAATCTTATAATAATATCTTTTGTTTCTAAGCTTCCAGATTGTTGTAAAACTTCATAAATAGTTTCTCTCATTTTTAATCATTCCTTATAATAAAATATTTAGGTTTTTGGGGTATACCTATAAACCTTTAAACAAGATTTTAATCTAATTATGTATATATATAATACTTTTCTATTTTTCTTGCTAAACAATATTTACTAACTTGTGTTTGGCTTCGGTTTATGCTATTTATTGCATCTTTTATATAACTTAGTAAAAATCCATCATATTTCACTTCAAGTACAACATTAGATTCATTAAATGCACTATTAATCATTAGTTTTTTATCGAATAAATTATAATTTACTTCATTTGTTTTTATGTCATAATCAAAAGTTATTCTTATATTATTTTCTTTTGCTATAAATGCTTTTCTTTTATATTCAACAATTGTTTTTGGTCTATAACATTGTATATTCATAATTCCATAACATTCTGCCGCAAACGGTTCTTTATATTTTAGCAACACTTTGTAATTTTGATTTATTAATTCACAACTATCTTCTTTTTTTAGTAGTAAAGACCTTTTTAATTGATAATCCCCATCCTTTTGTTTTATTTCAAGTTTTGCAAAATCTGAATTTGGATCATATGTTCTTAGCCTTACTTTTCTTCTTAATTGTAGTCCAGATATCTTACTTTCATAGTCGTCGTCATTAATTGTATCAAAATATAAAGATCTTATGTTATATCCACTAGATTGATTATTTTTATCTTGTAACATTATTTTTTCGAGTTTTGATATGCATTTTTTTGCTTCTTCTATACTAATTAGAAATTTGTTTTCTTTTCTGTAAACTTTATTCATGTAATCACCTTCTTTATTCTATTTAGCATATAGATTAATAATTACTTTAAAATAAAATTTTTTAGATGTTTTATACCAAAAATAATATTATAGATTAAAAAAGTATTAATATTAATCATTAAAATGTAAATTGATTTAATAATAACTTATTAGGTATTAAAATTAAAAATTTATTGTTTTATACTAGACTTTATTTGTTTTAATATGGTATTATAATACTGTACAAAAAGATGAAACTAATTTATAGTAAATTTAGGAGGAAAATATGAAAAAAATAATTAATTTTTTATTGATTTTATTTTTATTGTTATGTTTATTTATGAATATTTCATATGCTGCAAATGCAACAAATAATGAACTTGTAAATACTAATACAAATGTTAATTCAACAAGAAATACTGCATCAAATTCGGCAAACACAACCGCAAATGCAACTACAAATCAATCATCTCAAAATACAACAAATACACGGAAATACAATTCCAACTACGACCGTTACATCTGTAAGCAACACCGATAACTCTGTTTTTAGTAATATTTTAAATATTATTTTAATTGCAGTAGGTATAATTATAATATTATTAGGAATTGCAATTTTAATTAGATTAAACTAATTTTTTCCAAATTTGTAAAAAAAAAGCTCTGCTACATTTTTGTAACAGAGTATTTTTTTGCTAGAATATTTTGATTTTTTTAATCAATACTAATAACGAGCATAAATTTTTGATAAAATTTTATGAGGAGGTAATTTTATATGAAAAAAATATTTAGCTTAATTACAATTACTTTTATTATTTCTTTAATCTTTTTCTTACCTTCTGCATTTGCAAATAATATGGTAAATGATGCTGCAAACGGTGTTAGAAATGCAGTTGGAGGTGTTGAAAATGCAGTGGAAGACACTGCTAAGGGAACAGCTGGAGCAGTTAAAAATGGATTTAATAATATTGGTAATGCAACTGAAAATACAATGAATAATGTAAAAAATGACGCTAATAAGATGAAAAACAATGCATCTAATAACGATGGATATACAGCAACAAGAACAAATGCAGAAACAAATAATGGTTTTTTAGGATTTACAGGAAATAATGTATGGACTTGGATTGTTGTGGCAATTGTAGCTTTAATTGTAATAGGATTAATATGGTATTTTATGGCAAATAGAAATAATTACGATAATCATAATAATGATTAATGAAAAATAAATAAAACATAATTATAAAATATTGTGTTTTATTTATTTTTTCTATTTTCCTTGGTTAATTTTCATGTTATAATATAGGAAATTAATTGAAAGGTTATGATTTTTATGAATAAACTAATAGCGAAAAATCCAGTTGCCAAACATAACTATAATATCGAAAATACTATAGAGGCTGGTATTGTACTAACTGGCACAGAAATAAAATCAATTAGAAATGGAAAAGTCAATTTAAAAGATAGTTATGCAACTATAAAAAAAGGAGAAGTTTTTATTTATTCTATGCATATTAGTCCATACGAACATGGAAATATTTTTAATAAAGATCCTTTAAGGGATAGAAAACTACTTTTAAATAAAAGAGAAATAAATAAATTAGTAGGTCTTATTCAAGCCAAAGGCTATACCCTAATTCCAATAAGTTTATATTTTAAAGGAAATAAGGTGAAACTTGAACTAGGAATTGGTAAAGGGAAAAAACTGTATGATAAACGTGCAGATATGGCAAAAAAAGAAGCACAAATGAAAATTCAAAGAGCAATGAAAGAACATTATTAATTTTACAAACGATTATATTATTTTCTAAGTAAAAAAGCATAGATTACACTATGCTTTTTTATGTTTTTAATTTATTATTTTTCTATATTTTATTACTTGAACCAAAAACATCTCTAATTTTATGTTGTACAGTTCTTTTTATTGAATCTCTTGCTGGTGCTAAATATTTTCTAGGATCAAATACTCCTGGCTCTTCTGCAAACACTTTTCTGATTTCAGATGTCATTGCAAGTCGTAAGTCTGTATCTACATTTATTTTTGAAACACCTTGAAGGCTTGCTTCATGTAGCATTTCATCTGGTACTCCTTTTGCCCCTGGAATATTTCCACCGTATTTATTACACATTTCAACCAACTCTGGAATTACAGTTGAAGCCCCATGTAATACAATTGGTGTATTTGGAATTAATTCTTTTACTTGTTTTAATATGTCAAATCTTAATTTAGCTTCTCCTTTGAATTTATATGCTCCATGGCTTGTTCCGATTGCAATTGCTAAAGAATCACATCCTGTTCTTTCTACAAATTCTTTTGCTTGCTCTGGATTTGTATACATTGCATCAGCTTCTGAAACATTCACATCATCTTCTATTCCTGCTAATTTTCCAAGTTCTGCTTCAACTACAACTCCTTTGCTATGTGCATAATCTACTACCTTTTTTGTTAAAGCTACATTTTCCTCAAAATCATATTTTGAACCGTCAATCATAACAGATGTAAAACCATTGTCTATACACATTTTACAAGTTTCAAAATCTGGTCCATGATCTAAGTGAAGTACTATTGGAATATCATGCTCCTCTAAACTTGCTTCAATCATCTTTCTTAAATATGGAATTCTTGCATATTTTATAGCTCCGTGAGAACATTGTAAAATTACAGGTGATTTTTCTTCAGCTGCTGCATCTACAATTCCTTGTATTATTTCCATATTATTTACATTAAATGCACCTATTGCGAAGTGCTCTTTCATTGACTTTTCAAACATTTCCTTTGTTGTTACTAATGGCATAATTAACCCTCCTTGTTTTTTTGCTATTTATAGTATTAACTATTTTTACTTATTGTATTTCTATTTTTTAATAATGTCAATATAAATTTTACTATACCACTATAAGTTGTGGTATAGTAATTTGATAGACTAATGTTTAAATTCTAACTGTATTAAAATTTCCAAAATAATAATACCTCATAGCAAGAAGCTATGAGGCTAAATTTTGTGCTTAATTTAAATAAACTTTTAAAAGGTTTTTTAGAGAATTTGTGCAGCAACTCTTGCAAGATTACTTCTAACTGACTCTTCATCATTAAGAGTAATCTGAATGCAGTCCTTTTCTCCCTTCATTTTCTCAGATAGATAAACCAGCCCATTGTATCTTTCATTTAAGTTTGGATTATCAATTTGAGTAGGATCGCCTAGAAAGACAAACTTTGAACCTTGACCGGCTCGTGTCACAATTGTTTTAATTAAGTCTGGCTCAATATTTTGAGTTTCATCAATTATAAACAATGTATTTGTTATAGAACGTCCTCTCAAGAGTTCAATTGCTTCTATTTGAATTAAACGTCTTTCAAAAAAGTAACGTTCGTCTTTTGGGGATTTTTTTGAATTGTCGCTTTTTTTATTCTCGCAGTTTAATAATATTGACAAATTGTCCTTTACGCCTGCTAAGTAAGGAGCCATTTTATTGTCAAGTTCACCAGGTAGATAACCAATCGATTGAAAATTTGCCTTTCGAGTTACCAGAATTCTTGAATACTTTTTCTCTTTTTGTAGCTCATCTAATGCTACTGCCAATGCACAATATGTCTTTCCAGTGCCTGCACTTCCTTTTACAACAGTTAGCGGACTAGGATCATACAACGCATTTATCAAGAAAGTCTGGCCGTCATTCATTGGAGAAATTCCATACGGATTTCTTTCGTGCATATTTAGTAATATGATTTGGTCATCAACCACTTTTCCATAACACTTGCAAAGTTTCTTTTCTTCTTTACCATCTTCAGACCTATAACATTGCAGAAGTACAAATTGATTTTGGTATATAACTGTAGTTCTTATATTAGGAATCTCACTACAATTTATTTTACCTTCAATGTACATTCTTTGAAATAGCTCTTCATCTATAAAAAACGAAATTCTTCCAGTGTATTGTTCCTCCAGCCTTGGAAATGTTTCATCTTTAAAACACTCTGCTCTAATGTTCAAACTCTCAGCTCTCATTTGAAGACATGGATTATTGGTAACAAGAATAGTAAACTTTCCTTCGGTTTTAAGCATCGCGCATACTCTTAAGGTTTCTTTTTGGTATTTAGATAAACTTTCATTGTTTTCTAATTCTCCAATTGAAACTCTATCAACCTTCACGTTGTTAACCACTCTAAGAAGGCTACCATTTTTCTGTTTTACCCCTCCGCTTGTTAACTCATTAAAGTTAAATGTTCTAATGTATTCCAATATTTCACGTCTAATTTTGGACTTTTCAATTGAAAGTCCTCTCATCAAGTTGATTTCTTCAAGTACAGCCATTGGTATGACAACAATATTGTCTTTTCCAAATCTTAATGTACTGTCTGTTGATGCTAAAAGTGCATTCGGCCGTAAGATGAATGTTTTGGTCATAAAATGATCCAACCTTTCGTTAATTTATTTAAAAGCTTAAGATTATCCATAATAATAGATTATCTTTTAACTTTTATTGTTTCGTATTTTATAACATTTTTACATATAAATCAAGTCTCTATGTAAAATTTACAAAATGTTTGTCATTATTTAATAACTCACTATAAATTTAAAAAGCCTGAATATATAAAAAATTTCAGGCTTTAGCATTTAAATTGTTTAATAAAAGCAAATATATTGTATAAATAAATTACATTTTTTTATTTACCAACACTTATTTTTCAATATTTTCATAACTACTACACATAGATTCATCTGGTTCTTGTGTATTACAATCTTCAATTGGAGTAACAACTATTTGTTCTAACATACAATCTTGTTTTTCTGGATTATTATATTTACAGCTTCCAACTGTACAGTTTATTTTTTGATTTTTTTCCAAAATTATTCCCTCCTTTTCTTGAATTTCTGATTTTTATTATATCCAATATTAAGTTTTTTATGTTATAGAAAACTACCATATTTTTTTCAATTTAAAATAGAAGCTGTACTTTACGTTTTAATTGATATTGGACATTGTAGTTTACTTTACATAAAGTTGAAATAATTTCTTTCGGTGTCGACTCTTTATGTTTATTGTTTGTTGTTATTTTCCTCTTCATCATTTATTTGCCTTTTTTCATCTAATTTACAACAATCTTTTGGATTTTTAAAACTTAAATACCAACTTATTCCATTTTTATTTTTATTAATCTCTGCATTTCTTTCTTGAAGCTGGCAGAATGTTTTTGGCATTGGTACAATCACTGGTTGACATGGAATCCAGTTTGCTGGTGTTGAGGAATTATTTGCATCTGCTACCTGTAATGCTTGAACTGTTCTTAAAATCTCTGGTATACATCTTCCAACATTCATTGGATATACAAGTATTGTTCTTACTATTCCTTTATCATCAATTATAAATACATTTCTTACTGTTTCCGTATTGCTTATATCATTTGCAATCATTCCATATTTTCTTGCAATAGTACCATTTCTATCTGCAATTATTGGAAATGGTATTTGTACACCAGTTTTACAATATATGTCGTATAACCATGCTAAATGTGAGCTATTGCTATCTACACTTAGCCCTAATAAACAGGTATTTAACTTTTCGAAGTACGAATTAGCTCTTGCAAACGCAATTATCTCTGTTGTGCATACGGGGGTAAAGTCTACTTCCTTGGATGTATTTTTAAAGCACTTTAGTAAAGTTAGCATAAAATTTTTATTTAATCTTTCTTGTTTCGTATTTATTTAGAATTCTAATATGAAAAATACAATATATTTATCAGTAAAGGGCCTAAATATGTAACTTTTAGCAAAATACTATAAAAAAAGAGGCGACTTTTAGTCGCCCACCATAATATTATAAAATTTATTATACAGCTTGTAAGCTGTTTGTGAGGTTAAATAAAATTTTTCTATGAATTCATTTTCTATAATACTTATAACATTTCAATAAATATAAAATATTTTTTTGGCTGTGTGAAAACTATAATTCGTAAATAGCAATATCACAATTTTTTAGAACATATTTAATAAATTATCATCTTCTGGAATCCCATTAAAATAACAATATATTGGAATACCTATACTTCCATGAGTTACTATTAAAACATTCTTATCTCTATATTTTTCCTTTATTTGGTCTAAAAATGAATATACTCTTTTAAAAAAATCTCTAATATTTTCAAGCTTGTTTATATTTTATATTAGCCTTATAGCTCCAAAATCCGTGAGTAAAACCAGAATTAACATTTGCTATTTTACCTTTATGTTCACCAAATTCTCTTACAGAAATATTTTCGTCCAAAATTATTGGTATATCTCTACCATTCGCTATAATTTCAGCTGTTTGTTTTGCTCTAGGCAATGGTGAACATATAATTAAATCTATACTAACATTTTTTTTTCAGCTAATTTATTAGCTTGTTTTATTCCAGTACTATTAATATCTATAAAATCATCATCTGTGACGGGAAGGTTTTTAGCATTATCATTTATTTTTTGATTACTATGCTTTATATTCCAATCCGTTTCTCCATGCCTCGTTAAATAAATTTTCATAATATTTGCCCACTTTCTATTTAAATATATATTTATTCTCTTTCATCTTCATCATTCTCTAAAGATACTTTATCCAATGTTCTGTCATAAATATGTCCTCTTGCACCTATATGTCTTACAACATTTGCAGTCAAATTTGATGCTTTAAAAAATGTTTTATGTATAAATTCTTCATTAACTTCGCTTGAGTTATTAAAATATTCTCTTATAAAAACAGAGAAAAAAGCATCACCCGCTCCTGTTGGGTCTATTTCGCTAGTACTATTTATAAGTTTTTTTTGTATTGTTTTGTTTTCGAAAAAAAAATCAGCTCCTTCTCTTCCCTTCGTTATAATCATAAGTTTTGGTTGAAATAAATTGTATATGTCTTTTATATCACTATATTTAAATCTTTGCATCAAATATGGTATTACTCTTTCATTTAATTGCAATATTGAAATTTTTTGCTTTAATGCTGTAATCTGTTCATCACTTAGTTCATCCAATCTATTTGAATTTCCAATATCAAGAACCTTATAGCATTCAAAATCATCAATAATATTAAGTGAAAAAGTATCTAATTTATCTAAAACTACAATATCATTTTGATTTACTTGGCTCTTATAATATTCGAGATCTTCTAAACTATCTTCGTACCATGTATTTTGATAAGTAACTGGAGATATTTTGCTACATTCATAATTAAGTTTTGGTACCATTGCTTGATCAATAATTAAATTATATGCTCTAATAGGTTTATCTCTTAATTTTACTCTAGAGATATCAACTCCTAATTTTGAATATCTTTTTAATACCGTTCTTCCAAATTTATCATTACCACAGCCACCAATAGCTACTGTATTGCAATTCATATTTGCTAGATTTGCTATAACATTAAATCTAGAACTTCCTCCATCCACTCCGATTAATTTTTTACCACTATAATATAAGTCTGCAATAAAATCTCCTAAAACAACATATCTTCTATTATCCATTTACTACACATCCTTTTTAACAGGGTAAACTGTTACATATTCTTCATCTGCACCTTCTTGATAATATATCCAATCGGAACAATTTTTACAAGCACCATTATATATATGATTTCTTAAATCAGAAATAATTTTATCTAATTTACCATTTTCTACTAATTTTTTTACAGAATAATCATAATCTCTTAAATTTCCTAAAGAATTTTGTGCTAAAAGATCACAACAACAATTAACCACTTCGCAATTACTAAGTATTATTATATTACTTTTTAATCCTTTACATTCTCCTCTTGTATATTTAGAAAAGTCTCTATCTTTTGGATTTATATCCATCTCTATACTTTTAGATCTATTAGTAAAATTATGAAATGCTACGTTGATTCCTAATTTATGAAAATATTCTATAAATTCATCTCTATTTAAGCTTTCTCCTGTATCAATCATAACTGCTTGAAGCTCTGTCTTAGCTCCAACTTTATCAATGCATTTTTTTAATTCTATTAAATTGTTTAAAACATTTGATAAATTATCTATCCCTCTTATTTGCTTATATAATTCCGGATTTAAAGTCCCTATTGATACTACAACATAACTTATACCTGAATTAGCCATTTTAATTCTATTATCTTCATTAAGTAATGCTCCATTTGTAGAAATTCTTGTATTAATTCCTTTACTATGCATATATTTTATTCTATCAAAAAAATACGTATCTACTAAAGGTTCTCCATTAAAATCCATCCATATAGCTTTTTTGTAAAATAAATCCAAATTATTATCAATAATTGAATAAAAATCATTCATATCCATATGGCAATTTCTTGTTCTTTGAACACATATTGGGCAAGAATAATTACATTTACTAGTTGTTTCAATATATTTAATAAGTATTTCTTCATCCATTTTTTCTTTATTCCTTTCATATCAAAACATTAATATAATTAATTATTTTATCTATTGCATTTCTTCTTTCTTCTGTAAGTTTTATTTGCATATCTTCTGGTACTTCCCAAAAGCTAATTATTCCTGGAATATCCGAAATCAGTAATAAAGCTAAGAATTGATTATTATTTTCTATTGCAGTCTTAGTGCAAACCGCAACCTCCATATCAACAACATTACAATTTTGATTTCTTGCATTTTTACAATATTCTTCAGCAATCTCTCCTAATAAACATGGAGAATATCCACATTTTACTGTTTTTAAATCTTTAGTTGTAGTTAATTCAAAACTATTATTTTGATATATTGCAGTATCTACCTCTACAAAACTACCAATTGGTAATTCAGAATTTAAACTTCCTGCTAATCCAAAAAATACAATCTTATTATTTTCAAATAATTCAACAATATCTTTTGAAGCAATGCCTTGTGGAGATAAAATAACAATTCCTTTTCTAGATTCTTTTATGTTAAAAATACAATTTTCAAAAAATGCATTTTTATATATTTCTTTAACATCTAATCTTTCTTTTAATCTTCTATATGTTGATTTCAGTGGAGTTATTATAACTAGTTTAACATCATTTGCCAAATGTCCCAGCATAATCTTTTTTATATTATCTATTTTCATAATTATTAACTCCATAATATTTTATCTATAATTTTTGGATCAATTAATCCATCTTTCAACTGAACTTTTCCATTTCTGAAAGCATCTACAATATCATTAATTGCAACTTTAATAAGTGCCGGAGTTATTACACATTCTCTTTTATCTGTTAAACATTTAAATCTTTTCATTCCATCAAATGGACATCCTCCTCCACAGCAAGCTAATGCTATACATCTAGAACAACAAGAATTTTCATTTTTTGCTAATTCTATTGGTGAATTTTTATCTAATAATTTATTTGTAAAAATTTCTTTCAAATTATCATTTATATTATCAATTTTTGAGCATCTAACAAAAGATTTATCTGGTAAAATAGTTGTTTGAGTAGTATGTAATCCACATGAAAATTTTTTAACTTTTCCTTCTCTTAATGGATTTATTCTCCAACTCATTTGTGGAATATCGGCTTTTATCTTTTTTCTGTTCTTATAAAGTTCAATTAAAACATCTCTAAACTCTTCTGCTAAATCTTCATTTTGATAATTTGATGCCCAATGAGGAAGACTATATCCAATCCTAGATGGAGAATACTTTTCATCTAATTCCAAAATCATATCTTTAGCTTTATGTATCGTTTCTTTACTTGCTACCATAAATATTCCAAATTTGACATCATATTGTTGTAGCAAATTTATTCCTTTCATGATATCTGAATACATATATTTACCATCTGTATAAACTCTATTAATATTATCTTTAAAAGTTGGACCATCTAATGAAATATATACAGAAACATTTGATTTTGAAAACTTTTTAACCATTTCTTCTGTTAATAAAGTTCCATTTGTTGAAAAACTAACTCTTCCATTAAAGTTGTCTAAAATAAAACTAATTTCTTTGAAAAAAAGTAATGGCTCTCCTCCAATAATAAATATGCTTTTTAAATTTTTAAACCAGTCTTTATTACTAAATTCTTTCCAAAATTCTTTTATATCTAATGTTTCAAAATTTTCTACATTATTTCCAAACACTAAACAATATTTACATCTTCCATTACACTTATGTGAAATTTCTAATCTTAATTTTACTAATGAAGTATCATAAAGATCTGGTTCTATTTCAGAATTAATCTTATTTAAAGCAAATCTATTGTATTCAGGAAGAAAAAATAACTTATTATTTTCGTTTATATCAAATTCTATTTTCTTCATAAAATCCTCCTATTTTTTCTTATTAACATCTAATACAACTCCACTATCCATAAGAATAGTTTGACCTGTTATTTTATTCCCCTCTTTTGTCAAATACTTAACTAGTTCATATACATCATTTGGTTTTATAATTCCAAAAGGCATATTTTTATCAGTTTTTTCCATCATTTCATTTATTATATTATCATCTTTTTTGTATCTTTTCAAAAAATTGGTTTTTACAGATGCTAATGCTATAGTATTAACTCTAATCTTATTTTCCATTAACTCAAATGCAAGTATTTTAGAAAACATTTCAATTCCAGCTTTAGTTATTGCATATGGTGCACTTTTAAGTTGTGGTAAAACTACTTGTTCTGAACTAAAATTTATTATATTTCCATTACTAGATTTTTTTAATAAAGGTATAGAATACTTTGTTATCAAAAATGTACCTGTTAAATTGACATCAATAACATTTTGCCATTCTTCCTTTGAAAGACTTTCAATTAAATCTCTTCCGTTTATCGCAAAATATTCCAGCACAATTTATTAAATAATCAATACTATCCGTTTTTTCTTTTATACTATTAATTATACTAATTATTTTTTCTTCATCTCTGATGTCAGAATTAAAAAAGTCTATTTTACTATTTTTAGGAATATTTTCATCAACTCCAAAAACATATATTCCCTCTTTTATAAAACAATCCGCTATGCATTCACCTATTCCAGATGATACACCAGTTACTATTGCATATTTACTCATATTCATCTACATCTCCAAAAAATTATTTAATGGATCTTCATCAGTAAAATTTCCATTATAAATTTTAGACAAAGCTATACATCCACAATATCCATATTTATCTTTTCTTAGCTCAACCAATTGCTTAAAATTATCAAATTTGTCTATACACTCTTTAATACTATATTTTGGCCAATATGCAGAAAATTCATCATCTTTATCTAATTTAGCAATCCAAGAACAAGGTGATACTTTTCCATTTACATTTATATGTATTAAATTGCTTCCTCCAAGACAATCTAAGCTGTCCTTATCTAATAAATTATTTCTTCTTATTTCTATATCAAAATCTCTTGATTTATATTTTTCTATTAATTTAGCTACTTTATCGACCATTTCCTTATATCTTTCAATAGGTAATTTAATAGTATTGTCTGTTTTAGCTCTTCCTTCTGGAATTAAAAACGCTAAATTAACCTTAGAAACTCCACAAGATTTTGCAAGAGAAATCATTTCTTCTAATTGTTCAACATTTTCTTTCCAAATCATAGCACTTATTCTTGTTTTTACATTATTTTCTTTCAATAATTTAAATACTTTCAGACAATTATCGAATGCTCCTGGAACACCTCTAAAACTATCATGTGTTTCTCCCATACCATCTAAGCTAATTGATACTAATTGAACACCTTTTTTTATTGTTTCTAAATGTTTAGAAACTTCAAGAGCATTAGTTGCAAGAGTTACTTTAATTCCTAATGAATTTGCATATAAAATTGCATCATCAATATATGGATATAATAAAGGTTCTCCACCTGATATATATATTTCCTCTGTATTATTATCATAAAGGTCTTTTATTAATTTTATTATATTTTCTTTCCCAAATCCCTCATTTGAATTTTCAACAGACCAATTCATACAATGTTTACATCTCATATTACATGAATTTGTTATCTCAATAAATGCCAAATAATTACTAGTCACTCTTTTTCTAAATACACATGGTGAATTCATTTTAGTTTTCTCCTCTCTTTTTACTTTCTTCAAACAAATTTATTAATTCTTTATAATTTGAAACTTTATAATCTGCAAGTTCATTTATTTTTTCTCTATCTTTATTAGAATATTCATCATAAATAACTATAACATCGAGATTAGCATTTTTTGCTGCAAGAACACCTGTTAATGAATCCTCAACAACAACACATCTTGATAAATCATTAATTTGAAAATTCTCAATTATTTTATTATAAACTTCTGGATTTGGTTTTTTTAATTTTACATCGTCTTTAGTTACTATTAGATCAAAATAATCCTTAATATTACATTTATTTTTGATATTTTCATTTTCATTAATATAAATATCTATTGTTTCTTTTCTTGAAACTGTAGCTAAAGCTAATTTTATATTTTGATTTTTTAAATATTTTATAATTTTGTCTGCATCTGGTTTATATTTAATATCTTTTGAAATTTTTTTTGATAAATCCCTTCGAAATTGTAAAATTTCTTTCCCTGATAAAACAGAATTATATTTTGTTTTTAAATAATCACAATAATTTAAATATATATCACCTGTATTACTATTCCTAATAAATTCATCTCTTTCTTGTAAGATTTCTTCTGAACTTTTATTATCTCCAAGTGAACGTACCAATTCAATATCCAAATAATTATGTGTACCATTTGAATCAATTAAAGTACCATCGAGATCAAAAATAACCAAATCTAAATCAGATAATTTTTTCTTTAAAGAATCATTCATTAGCTAACCTCCTAGTATAATAATGTTAAGTCAAAAATAACTTGACATTATTTTATTTTTTTATGAGTTTTTTCATTACTCACACTATAATATTAGACCAATTTTTAGTATAATTATTGTAATTGTTAGAGTGGTTTTAGCCACCTCCTTGAGCGTTAGGCTCTTTTAAAGACTAAAGCCTCTACTTTACATTCTAACATTATCAACATACCCTCCTGTCAATTCATATTCTCCATCATTCATTCCTGTATTTTTTCTTAAAGAAAGTAATACTTCTTTTTTTCATCATATCCAAGATGATATCGTTCAAAATTTGCTTTTTCTAATTGCTCAGCCAACGATGTTTTTCCTGTTCCATCTATACCTTCAATAATAATCATTACTTTCACCTCCTAAAATAATTTGTACATGAAACATAAATCTATAAAAAAAAACAAAATTACTATTAAAGTAATCTTATCTTTTGTTAAATAATATAGTATACTAAAACAAAGTTTCTTATTACTCTATATATAGTATATTTTATTGTGAAATTTTTCTAAAAATAAACTGTCCTATTTAAACTTATAAGTTATTATTAACTTTTTCAGTATGTTATACACATTATATAAATTTAATTATTCTATGTCAATATATTTTCTTTATATTTTTCCATTTTTTTCCTACATTTTCCTACATTTTTCGATATTTTTCGACATTATATAAAAGAGTTATACGAGACTCCACAATAATTTTTTTAGAATTAAAATATTAAATAGCCTATGTTTCTTACAACAAGCTAATGCAAATTAATTGTTATTTTCATTATCACTTTTCTTTGTTAAGTAATCATCTATTGTGCTTTCATTTTTATCTTCTTGTGTATTAACATGCTGTATGTAAGAATATCCCCAATTTGTAAATAGATAATTGCTAAATAACACAGGTTTATTATTCCTCATTCTATTAATATCAACAGCATACAGAATACTTATTATTGCAATGAACTTATATAGACAAAATTAGAGTCTTCTTCTTTATATTTTTTTAGCATGTAGAACAACTCTATATTTATTGTTATTAGCACAAGTTGACAGTGTCAAAATATTGTCGTTTTTTGAAATATCTATATCGAATTCTTTTATACTTCTCTTCTTTATAGTTTTTATAAATTCTTCAAATTCATTGTCATTGTTAAATTCTGTTCTTATATAATAATCTTCGTTTTCTATTTTGTATATTGAAAAGACTTTATAAATACAACTTTCTTTTTCTGTATTCAATATAATATTTGTATTTTCATCATTATTATACCAATCAGATTTTAGAATATTTTTCATACTTCCAAACATTGAACCATCTCTCATATTATGTCCATAAATAACTATATTTTTATCTGTACCATCAAATTTATTTCTATAATCTGCAAAAATCCAACCTGCCAAATTTTTGTTTTTATCAAAACTATGATTTAGATAAAAACTATTATTTTCGGTTTTTACAACAGGATATTCAATGTTCGTATTATTTACCTTAAGCCACGCAATAGCCTCATTGTTTTGTTCTTTTAATTTACCAAAATCAACCGTATATTCTTTTTTATCTTTGTTTTCATCTTTAGCATTTTCAACTATTACTATACTCTTTAATTTCTCTGCTATTTCATTATTACTTGTCTTATCTTTATACCACTCATAAATTTTAATTCCCGAATATATTAAAATAGAAATTAATAAAATATATATAATAAGATTTAAAATTACCCTTTTCTTATTATTCTTTTTTCTTCTCATTAATTATTATTTCCTTTCACATATAAAGACCAGCTATTAACAGCTAGTCTTTATACCTCAAAATCTACTTGCTTATTTTTTTGTTTTTTATTAATTATAGGTAATATTACTGCTCCAAATAAAGCTATCACAAATAATATTAAATTAAAAGTAATGTTATCTGCTGTTTTTGGATTGGTTGTTTCATTTTTTGCTATTTCTGTATTATTATTTTTTGTATTAGTGTCTTTTTCTTCATTATTGCTATCTTGGTTACTATTATGTTCATTTGTATTTTTTGCTACAATTCCGTATTGACTTAAATGTGATGTTTCAAATACTATATATCCATCTTCTACTGTTGCTGGTAATGTTTCTTTTATTTCATCATTTGAAATATACACTACTTCATATTGGTTATAACCTTTTAATTCTTCTGGTATTGCAATTCTTATTTTCATTTTAGTATCACTAATTTTAACTATTTGGTTATTTTCTAATACATTTATATCTACTACATATTTAACATTTTTGTTTGTTAAGTCCTTTTTAACTTCTACAGGTTTTATATCTAATTTGTAGTCTTTGCTAACTTCTTTTGCAAATTCAATTTTTGCTTTTGTTTCTCCTGTACTTTGAATTTCTTTTACTGTTTCTTTAACTGGTTGTTCAGGTTTGCCTGAAGTTTTAGTCCAAGAAGCATATAAGGTTACATTTTTATATCTTTCATAACCGTTTGTTTCTTTTATTTTAGTATCTTTATCGAATTCTTTATCTGTTTCTTCGTTTATATCCCAGAATCTCCAGTAAACATAATTATAGTTTTCTCCGCTACCATCTTTTTTTGTATTCCAACCGTTAAATGTATATCCTTCTCTTACTGGTATGTATGGTAAAAGTGACATAGATGTTCCAGAATTTCCACCACCTAAATAGTCATATTTGTTTGATGCTTTACCATCAATAGTACCACCATTAGCATTTAAGATTAATACAATTCCATCACCTTTAAAAGTATCTTGAGTATATGTGGCAGTTAAATTAATTGAAACATCTTTTGCAAAAGCACTTGAATCAATAGAGGTAACAATTTTTCCATCTAAATCCCAGCCTTTAAAAGTGTGACCTTTTCTTATAGGAATATATTTTGTTAAATCAATGGTTTTAAATTCTGTTGATTTACTTTCTAATATTAATTTTGCTTTGCCATTTATTGTACCTGCAAATGCATCAAGTGTTACATAATATGTATCACCATCTTTTAATTCTTTATCTGAAAATTTAGCTTTAAGAGTTAAACCATTAGTATAATTAACTTCTTCACCTGTTGATGTATAAAAATTGCCACTACCAGTAAATTCTGATATTGCTAATTCTTCACTAGCTTTCACATTATTTGATGTTTCCCAATGTGAAAATTCAGTTTTGCCATTGAAAGGAATAATTCCTTTTGTTAATTCAGATAATTTAACTGTTGTTTCTCCTTCTGCAACATTAAACCTTATAAGTTTGGCATATTCACCATCAATACCACCATTTTCATCATTAACCATTAGTAGTAATGAATATTTTCCATCATTACTAATTGTTGCAGCATTTACCCTGTTTGAAAAACTAAACAGACATATACTAGCTAAAATTAATGCTAAAATAACTAATATTTTTTTACTTTTCATCTTTTGATCTCCCCTTAATATTATTTTTTACTTTTTTTCTATTAATCATTACTAGTGTAATAATACCTACTATAGAAATTGCAAACAATACAAAATATACGATAACAGTATCCCCGGTTTTAGGATTCATACTATTGTTTTCTTTTTGAATATTATTATCTTTTTCATCATTTACTATATTTGTATTTTCTATATTTGTACTTTCTTGTCTTCCTTCATTTTCAGTTTTTTTATCGTCTTCCATATCTATATTTTGTTGTTTTGCTTTAACAATAAATTTTGTTGTAGCTTCTCCACCATCTGTAAAAGTAGCTTTTAATGTATGTTCTCCAACAGATAATGTTTTTAAGTATTCATCTTTTAAAGTAA